>JBHIUX010000005.1:0-21752 GCA_042138065.1 Nitrosopumilaceae archaeon | reverse complement strand
TTCTTTCTAATTCCGCCTTTGACGTACTTTTTTGTCCACTTTAGTTTTCTTGGATCACGTTTTAGCTCCAGCATGTTTTTTTTGCATTTTGCAGAACAAAACCAGAAAACAGTTCCATCATTTTTTACAAGCATGGTACCAGAGCCTTTGGCAACAGGTCTATCACAAAAACTGCAAGGTTTTACTAAAAGACTCAAACCTAATCACCTATTTGATCTTCTTTGCCTCTCTTTCTGTTTCACGAAGTATCAAAGTATCATTTAATCTAACAGAGCCTTTTACGTTTCTTGTTAAAATACGTCCTTTGTCTTTTCCATCTAGTATTTTTACTCTAACTTGAATAACTTCACCAGCAATGCCAGTTCTTCCAACAATTTGTATGACCTCTGCTGGAGTTACTGTTTCAGTTTCTGTGCTCATTGATCAGACTTGCCACCTTTAATTTTTGCAATTGATGAAACAACTTGATCAATGATATGTTGTGCATCGCCAGAATCCAGTATTGCGGCTGCTGCGGAAGTAATATCAATTCCTAATGCTTTTCCAAGTTCTTGTTTGCTTGGAACAAAAGCATATGCTGCACCTTGTTCCTCACAGAGAATTGGAAGATGAGCTACAACCTCAGGTGGTTCAACATCTTCAGCAATAACAATTAGTTTACTAGTACCTCGTTCAATGGCCTTTGTTGCCTCATTGGTTCCTTTTCTGACTTTGCCACTTTCAGTAGCAACCCTAATTGCTTCCAGGATTGGATTTACCAAATCTTCTGGTGTCTCAAATTTTACATAATAAGGCTTAGCCATTTGCATCACCCAGTGGGATCATCTTCATTCCTTCCATGCGCCCAATTGGTCTTAAATATGTTATCTGGAAATAATTGATTTTATTTTTTCAATATACTCTGACATTATCTTATCAAGTTGTTTTTGTGAGCTAGCTTCTGCATAAATTCTAACAATTGGTTCCGTTCCACTTGGTCTAATCATTATCCAACTTTTTTCATCAATTATGATTTTAATTCCTTCAATTGTGTCAGCTTTAGGGTTTTCTTGTTTTAGTGTTTCAATAATCTTCTTCGCTTCATCTTGAGAGCATGAAATTTTGTCTTTGGTTGTAAAAGAAGGAGGTAGTGTTTCAATTTGCTCTGAAATTGTTTTTTTAGAAGATGCTAGTAAGTCAAGAACTAAAGCCAGAGTCATTACTCCATCACGAACTTGATTGTGTTTTCCATACATGAAACCACCATTTTCTTCAAAACCAATTAGTGCATTAATTGGAACCATTTTTCGCGATACCTCAACACTTCCAACCCTTGTTCTGACAACTTTGGAATTACTTTTTGCTGTTAATTCTTCAATAGAAGAACCTGAATTCATGCAAGTAACAACAGTTGAATTTGGATTTTTTTCCAAAATGTATCTAGTTAATAATAATGCAGACTTGTCCCCAGTTAAAATTTCTCCTTTATTATCACAAAACAAACTTCTATCACCATCACCATCAAATGCAGCACCAACATCTGCATTATTTTGTAGTACAGACTTTGATAACTCACTTAGATTTTCAGGAGTTGGTTCTGATCCACGACCAGGAAATGTTCCGTCAATGTTTTCATTAATTGTAAAAACTTCACAGCCAAGATCTTTGCAAAATTTTGGTGCAGTTACAGCTTGTGCGCCATTACCAAGATCTAGTACAACTTTGAATTTTTTTGAGATTATTTTTTCGGAGTTTATTTGAGACTTTACTCCATCAAAATAAGCTTGAATTGCTCTATCTTCTTCACTAGTAGTGCCAAATTTTTGAGTATTTTTTTCCCATTTTTTGTTAAAGTAAATGTCCTCAATAACAGACTCATGCTCACGAGAAATCTCCACACCGTCGCTTGCAACAGGCTTTATTCCGTTGTATTTGGGAGGGTTGTGAGATGCCGTAATCATAATGCCTCCATTATACCCAAGATTTTTTGTAGCAAATTCTAAACAAGGGGTTGGAACTAGTCCAGCATTTTTACAGTCCAATCCTGAAAAATTTAATGCAGCACAAATTGTTTTGGCAATTATTGGACTAGAGTCACGTCCATCATATCCAACAAGGATTGGTCCTTCTTTGAAATAACTTGCAATAGATAATGTAATGTCATGAATGAAGTCTAGAGTTAAATCGTCACCAAATACTCCACGTATTCCGTTTGTTCCAAATAATTTTCCCATGTTTCTGTCTCTCAACAATAGATAAATTTGTGTTTAAAGGCAGTTGCGTTGCGGAAGTTGCCAAGCCTGGTCAAAGGCGCAGGGCTTAGGACCCTGTCTCTTAGGGGTTCGTGGGTTCAAATCCCACCTTCCGCATTTACACTCTAAAATTTTGTTTTGTTGTTTTAAGCATTAATAAGGTATAATCAACAAACACCGTCGTGAAAAAAACTATCATCGGTGTAACAGTAGTAGGTAAAGACAGAGAAGGAATTGTAGCTGCCTTTACAAATTATGTTTTCCAGAAAGGTGGAAACATTGAGAAAGTAAACCAAAATGTAATGAAAGGACTTTTTGGAATGTATCTCGAAGTTTCTTTTACAAAGAGTGTTAATGTAAAAAAATTTGATGATGGATTACAAAAACTGGCTAAAAAACAAAAAATGGATGTTAGTACGCACCATGAGTTAAGCTCACAAAAGAAAATTGCAATATTTGTTACAAAAGAACCTCACTGCATTGATACAATTCTTAAGGCAAAAAATTCTCTAAAAGGAAAAATCAGTGTTATTGTAGGTACAGAAAAAACACTATCATCAGTAGCAAAAAAGGCAAAAATTCCTTTTGTCTTAGTTGATGACAGAGTTCAGGAAAAAGCAGAAGAGAAGCTAATAAAAATTTGTAAAAAGTATGACATTGATCTAATTGTTCTTGCAAGATACATGAGAATTTTAACACCAAACTTTGTCTGGAGATATCCAGAAAGAATTATCAATATTCATCCTTCATTGCTTCCAGCATTCCCTGGTGCGCTTGCATATACACAAGCATATGAAAGAGGAACAAAGATTATTGGAGTTACCGCTCACTATGTTACTGAAAACTTAGACCAAGGACCAATTATTTTCCAGGATTCCTTCAAAGTAGATCCTAATGATGCCCTAGAAAAGATCAAAAAACTAGGTCAGAAGCTAGAAGCTCAAACCTTGTTAAAGGCTGTAAAAATGCATCTAGAAAACAAATTGGATGTTCGCTGGAGAAAAGTTCACGTCAAATCTAAGTGAAACTAATGGTCATAGTAAAGGATCAACTAGATCCTAACCTCAGAAAATTAATCAAAAGAAAAAAACAAGCAGCTGTTATTCCTGTTGGCTCTACAGAACAGCATGGTCCTCACCTTCCTGTATCAACTGATTCAGATTTAGTCACAGAAATTGCAGAAAGGGTAGCAAAAAAGGGAAATTTTCTACTTTTACCTACAATTTCATATGGTGTATCCTTTGAGCATGGGCCATTTTTCAATCTAAGCGTAAAACCTTCTACTTTACAAAAAATTCTTTCAGAACTATGTATGTCCCTTGGAGAAAATGGCATTAAAACGATTTTTGTTTTTAACGGTCATTATACAAATCAAAAAGCTATCAAAAATCTGAGTAAATTAGTGAAAAAGCTTTCTAGAGGTAAAATTCGTGTTTTTGTATTCTCTTACTGGAATTTTATGAAAGAATCTTTTGATCATGCAGGTTTTGTTGAGACATCACTTATGCTAGCAGTTTCAAATAAGGTAAAAATGAAACTTGCTAAAAAAGGACTAGTTACAGAAAAAATGAAACCAAAAGAAATTTCAAAAATTAAAAAAATTTCAACTAAGTCCTTTCCAAAAGCAACAAAAAATGGGGTGTGGGGAGATCCAAGAAAAGCATCAAAAAAAGATGGCAGGAAGTTATTGTCTGAAATCGTAAAAAACCTTGAAAAAAAGTGTCAAACTTGCCTTACTGGTAAAAATCCAAAGTTACACCAATGAAATTTTAATATAATCCTCCAATACGATCGCTAATAAGTGAAGTAAATGTCCGTTGATATGGCAGTAAAAGTACTTGATGAGAGTATTAACAAAGTAGTCTTGATTAAGCTCAAAGGCGGCAAGACAATACGAGGAAGTTTGCTTGGTTTTGACCAGCACATGAATCTGCTACTCGACCAGTCAGAAGAGATCCCTTCTGAGGGAGAGTCAAAAAGCCTAGGAACCATTGTTGTCAGAGGAGATAATGTGGTTATGATTTCTCCACCTCCAGCTACGTGAGTGATTGAATCATGGTGAAAGGAACAACTTCAATGGGTGGTTTTACAAAGAAAAAAGTCCACATACGATGTCGTAGATGTGGAAAAAATTCTTTTCATAAACGTCACCACCGATGTGCAAGTTGCGGATTCCCAGAGGCTAAGATTAGAAAGTACTCGTGGATCAAATGGTACACCTAGATGCAAGAAATTGCGCTTTTCTTAAGTTCTATTGCAGGTGCCTGTACAGCAGCTGCTGTGAAAAAATTCCCTAAAAACAAGGTTGAATCCAGAACTATTGGTTCAAATTCTCAAATTAAAAGTCAGATAAACTCACTTAGATTAGAAAAAGAAATTCTTACTAAAACAATTACTCGACTTTATCAAAACGATGTTGGTCTAAATAAGATTCAGCGAGACAAATTATTGCTAAGATATCAACATCAACTAGGCATAATTCTTGCAAAAATTGAGAAATTAGAAATTGCAAGCAAACATCCTGACCTTGGTCCAGTTGGTGAGGGACTAATTACATTAATGGATCAAAAATTATCACATCTGGATAAGAGATTATACGAACTCTCATCAAAAATTACAATAGCAAATTCTCAAACTCCTGAGATAAAAACTGAAGTTACAACGCAAAAAGAAGATAGTAAGAAAGAAAAACCAATTGTAAAGGTACAAGAAAAGCCTGTCGTAGAAAAAAGAATAGAAGAAAAACCACAACCAAAAGTAATCATACCTACAATTCAAGCTACACCACAAGTACCAACCTCGGTTGAACTAACTACACTCACCGATGTTTCAAAGAAGCATCCTGAATTTCCATTTATAGAACAAAAGCCACTACATCCAATTACTGAAACTGTGAAAGAAATTGTAAAGCAAGAAGTTAAAGCTCCAGAAAAGGTTGAATCTGTACAAACTCCGCTAAAACCAGAAGTAAAACCTGAAGCTCCAAAGCAAGAAATTCAAACTAGACTGCCAGAATCCCAACAAGAAATAACTCAAAATGAAGAAGAAAAACCTCAAGCATCGCTTAAAATTCCTGATGAGGAAAAAATTGATGATGATGAAGATGACCTCGATAAGATCAAGGGAGAGATTATGAAAACTCTCTCCAGATTAGAACAAGCAGAGGTAGAGTAATTGTCATTTGATGATGCCATTTCGGCATTATCAACGGATGCGTTAAAATTTGTTAAAGATGGTTACGTAATAGGTCTTGGTAGTGGAAGAGCAGCAACATCGTTTGTAAAGTCACTTGCTTCATTGATTAAAACAAAAAAAATCAAAATCAAAGGTGTACCAACTTCACTTCAAATAAAATTAATTGCAGAGCAAGGAGGAATACCACTAATTCAAGCTGATCAGGTTGATCATATTGATGTAGTTTTCGATGGAGCAGATCAAATTGATTCAGAAAAAAATTTGATCAAAGGGGGTGGTGGAGCATTGCTTCGAGAAAATATTTTGATCAATGCTGCAAAAAAAGTTGTGATAATGGCAGACAAATCAAAATTTGTAAAGTATTTTAATCGTCCAGTTCCAGTTGAAGTTCATCCTTTAGCAAGAAGCAGTGTTACAAAATCAATTAAGAAATTAGGGGGTAAGCCACGAATTAGAACATTAGAAAGAGGTTATCCATTCATTACAGAAAATGGAAATATTATTTTAGATTGCAATTTTGGTGTGATTAAAAAACCAAAAATTCTTGCACAAAAAGTTATTCAGATTGCAGGAGTAATGGAAGTTGGAATATTTACTAGAAAGCCTGATGTCATTTACAAAGCAAAAGCAAATGGTAAGTTTGAAATAATTTCTTAAATTTTTCTTTTAACAAATTTTCCAAATCCTGGTTTGCCCACAACTTCAAAGTCATCTGCAACTAGTTCCCCTCGAACTAGTGTTTTTACAGGCCATCCTTTGAGATTCATTCCCTCGTAAACAGTATAATCGGAAAACGCGCCAAACAACTCATTTGAAACTTTTTTTTCTTTTTTCAAATCAATCAATGCAATGTCTGCATCAGAGCCTTGTTGAAGTACTCCTTTTTGAGGAAACATGCCAAAAATTTTTGCAGCATTTGTGCTTGTAAGATTTGCCAAATGCCCAATAGAGATTCTATCTTTGTTCACTCCTTCACTTAGCATTATTGGCAATTCTGTTCCAATTCCTGGAAATCCAGCCAAAGCGCCCCAAACATCGCTTCCACCTAACTTGAGTTTAAGTTGATTTGCTACATGATCAGTTCCTATAGTATCAATTTGATTAGATGAGATAGCTTTCCAAACGGCTTCAATGTCATTTGAGGAACGAATTGGTGGCATGACTTTTGCCAAGTATCCATCCTGTTTTTCATATGAAAGTGTAAGATAATGAGGACATGTTTCTACATAGATTTTAGTTCCATTGGTTTTTTCTTCGTTGATTTGTTGCAATGCTCTTGAGGAGCCAATATGAACAAAGTATAATGTACATCCATAATCTCTCGCAAGTTTTGAAACAGTCTTTATGGCTTTTACTTCAGATTCTGGTGATCTACTTTTTGACCAAGCATCAAGTCCGTCCTGTTTTTTTTCTTTAGCTGTTTTTATTCCACATGCACATGATTCATAGTCTTCTGCATGAACTAACACGGGACATCCTAAGGTTGCAGCATTTTTTACAACACTTTCAACAATTTCTAAAGTCACATCTACTTTTGCTTCATGAAGATAATTTGAACCAGGTTTCATATCCATATAGACATGTCCTACATCACCACCTAGGTTCATGTATAATTTGAAAGATGTAATTCCATTTTCTGTACAAAATTTCATTTCATCAATTTGTTGTCTATTAAAAATTGATGCATGAATTGTGTAATCAACATAATGGGATTTTGAGCTTGCGTCAAGTTGTGATTGCAATGATGTTTTGTATGAATCTCCCAAGCGTAACATTCTCATCATTGTAGTAATTCCTCCAATTGCTGCTGCATGGGATTCAGAAGTGGCAGCTTTATCGATTGGAGAGTATACACCATAGTGAATATGGGTATCAATAGATCCAGGAATAGAAACTAAACCATTTCCATTAATTTTATGATCACATGATGGAGTATCATTTGTAATTGACACAATTTTTCCTTCATCAATTACTATGTTTTTGTCAATAATTCCCTGTGGCAAAACTAAATGAGAGTTTGTGATTACTGCGTCGTATGTCATCTAAATTTTTTGTATTTTGCAGTCTATTATGCGTTGAGAAAATGAATAAAAGCAGACCAATTTCTGATTAGGTAAGGGCCGGTGGTTTAGTGGTATAATGCCGCGTTCGCAACGCGGATGTCGAGGGTTCAATTCCCTCCCGGTCCACCACCTAGAAACTATTATACATAAATTCAGATTCAGATGAATCATGAAAGTTTTCAATGGAAAACAAGCAGCTGAAGACTATATGTCAAGTCATACACTTGCATTTTCTACTCCTGAATTAACATTGATGAGATATTCATTTTGGTTAGGAGAAATGGTTCCAGATCCTCAAAATAAAGAAAACACTGTTCCAAGATTGTACACTTATGTTGAAGAGAAAGACTTTGAACCTGTACAAATTATTGATGATGACAAATATGTTCCAACAGGAGCTGTAAGAGTTGCAGGAATGTATGGTAATCAAGAAACTGAAACTAATTCTGATGTAAAGTTTTGTTCTGAGTGTGGTTCAAAAATATCAGCAAATGCACGATTCTGTACGGATTGCGGTTCTACACAGGATTAATTTTAAAAAATTCTAAACTTTTGTGCCACATTTTGTACAAAACTTTGCGTTTTGACGCAAAGCTGCGCCACAAGAAGAACATGATGGTCCTGATCTTGTTGATTGTGAAACCAAAGATGGATCTGGAGTTGGTAAGGTTCCAGGATCACCAAATCCTTCTCTTGCAGAAACGACAGATGGTGGTCCGCCCACTGGATTTTCAGCAGTTCCCGCACGTGGAGGTGGTTGCATTCCCATTCCACCTGCCATCATTCCAGGAGAACCCATTCCAGGCATCAAACCAGGCGATTGAGTTCCTCCTATTGGTTTTCCACCTGCAATTTTGTCTAAAGCTTTTTTCATTTCTAAAATTACTTTGATTGAAAGAAACTCTAATGCAGAATAAGCCACAACATAATCCCCTAATTTTTCAAAAAATTCTTTTTCAGTTAATTTTCCTTTCTTGTACAAATTATTTGCATCAAGAAATGATTCATAATAGCTTTGAGATTCAGTAAATAAATTGTCTAGCTTATCTGTAAGAAGATTTAATGTATCAACTTCTCCAAGTGACATGGGCTGTTTTGACTATTGCAATATTAATACTTTAGATTAAAAAAATGAAAAACACAAGTGCAGTTATGCAGCTTGAAGGGTTTTTTCAATCATATTTTTGTATGATTCTTTTGATGCGGCTCCAACTTGCTGAGTAACTAATTGACCCTTGTTGAAAATTGCCAAAGTTGGAATGCTAAAAACATTATACTTTGATGCTAATTCATTTGCTTCATCAACATTTACTTTGACAAATTTTACTTTGCCATCATAGTCACTGGCGAGCTCTTCAACAACGGGTCCGACCATCCTACATGGACCACACCATTCTGCCCAAAAGTCAACAAATACAGGAATGTCTGAATTGATTACATCAATTTCCCATGATTTTGTGTCTGAAACTTTAGTTATTCCCATTTCTGTGCGATATTCATCTGAACACACCTAAAAATGTTAGCCAGAATTTTATCCAAATTTTCTGAAGGAATTTCATTCTAAAATTTGGTAATCGCGCAACTGAACTAACATATACTTAAATGACCTTTTTGATGAATCTGGGTAATGAGCTATGAGATGAGATTAAAAAAATTTAGAGGTTCTGGAGGATATATCATGGCTAATGTTACCGATGAGCAACAACAAAAAGGAAACTTGGGCGGACCTGATCTATTTCTAGCTCCTATAGGAAGGCTTGATTCTGATAAAATTTCTAAATTCTTTTGCAATACATGTGAGAAAGATTATGAAGGTAGTCCAAAGATTGAATATGAAAATCCAAATGAAGAAGTTGCAGAAAATTTAATTTTAGTAGAAAGAGGTCAATACATTTGTCATACTTGTGGTTCAACTTTAGCAGAGTATAGAGAATTTCAAAAACCTGATTTGCAAAGAGATGTTGGTGCAGCAAGACCATCAACTCCAGATTATGAATCAACGTTTACACCGCCTGCAGAACCATCCTATACACCTCCACCTACTGAACCATCATTTTCACAACCTCCAGCAGATGAACCTCCACTTACAATGCCAACATTTGATGAACCAACAAGTGTTCAAGAACCGCCACCAATTCCAGAATTTCAAACACAACCAATGGATTCAACATTTAGTTCTATTTCTGGTATGGCAGTAATTGATGAAAATGCAAAAAGAATTGGAACAGCAAAACAAGTAGGTGTAGATTCTTCACAAAATGTAGTTTTAGTAATAACAGATAGCAACGGAAGCGATGTAACAGTTCCTTGGAATAATATACGAAAAATTGGTGAGGTGATTCTGCTTGGATCTTCAAGTGATATTTCTGCAAACCAGTCAGGAAAGTGTTCAAGTTGTAATTATAGTAACAAACCAGGCTCAAAATTTTGCGAACAATGTGGTGCAAAGCTTTAGAGTATAAAATTCAAGTAATGTCTTATTCATGAAAAAAGGTTTAACATAATTTGACAGCAGGAAAAGTTTCAAGAGGAGTAGTGAAAGACATCATAATTGTTGTGGCAGGTGTTTTGATTATTTGGTTTGGATTAAAAATGGTAACAGGTACAGATAATCCATTTTATGTTGTATCAAGTGGAAGCATGGTTCCAGTTTTAGAAGTATATGATGTGCTAGTAGTTGATGGAAAGATTCCTTTTGAAGAAATAGAAGTTGGTGATATTATTGTGTTTAATCGGCCGTCAGGGCATGATAGAGTAATTGTCCACAGAGTAGCTGCGATTATTGATGAGAATCCATTTACAATCAGAACAAAAGGTGATGCTAATCCTGCATCAATTCCAGGAACTGATTTCCCAATTACAGAAGAGGAATATATTGGAAAGGTTTGGCAAGTGGTTCCACAAGTAGGTTACATTACTAGAATAATGCAACCGCCTGTAAATTACATTATTATTGCAATAATAATTGGATTCATGGTTTTCAAGCAGATGTCAAAAAGCAAAAAAGAAAAAGAACTTAGTTTCAAGTCCCTAGATGTTGATGACAACAAAGATGAGATTTCATCTGTTACTTTAGATGAAATTAAAAAAATTCCTAAAGATAATGAATATTCAATTTCTGAAAAATCAGAAAATGAAAGTAAAACGAACGAAAAAAGTTCTAACGCAGAGGATAAAACGGAAAAATCATCTTATGAAACAAAAAAAGAGTGATTCTATTCTTTTTCGTTACTAATTTTAAAAACTCGCTTAAAATAATCTGAATGCTCAGATGGTTCTTGAAAGTCATTTTTCACACTAGCCAGATTTTTTGCCAAATTCATTTTGTAACCTAATTGCATTTGGCGGGCGATCTGAATCCTTTGTGCTTGTGGAGAACCTGCACCATGCATGGATTCAGTCAAATAACCAACAGCATTTCGTCCCATAGTCATATTTTCAATCAATCTGAGTATTCTCATTCTATTTTCAACATCAACTCCTTTTCTTCCAGCCAAGTATTTTTTAAGAAGGGGTCCAGTTTCTGGATTTCTAAAATCTTTTTCAGATGGCAGAGTGACTACAAGACCACCTGCAATATCTTGTGCTAATCGACCAATCTCATATGGAAAACGTGTAACATTGTGTTTACAGACATTTGCTAACATGTCATCATTTAGCCAAACACCTGACTTCATCTTGTGTGCTTGATATGATGAAGCTACGCCCGCAGCGTAAATTGACTCATTTAGATGAGTCATTTCAATAAGCTTATCTTTGATATGAGAAACTGTTGGAATCCCATTATAATCAGCCATTGTAGCAGCTGCGCCAATTAATACATCACCAAGTCCTGTTTTGCACACATAGCTCCTTCTGTGATAACAAGTGAATCTTTCAATTAACATTGAAGCAAATTCATATTCTCCATACATGAAAACTTTATCCCAAGGAATGAAAACATTATCTAAAATCATTAGTGCTTCTTGTCCAGCATATTTTGAATTACCTGAATCAAGATCTCCTTCTTCCATGCTTCTTGTGTCACATGATTGTCTTCCATAGATGTAAGTAAGACCTTCAGCATCTGCTGGAATGGCACCAACTATAGCATAATCTTTGTCGCTTTCAGTTAATCGAACTGTTGGCATAAGAATAATCCAATGAGAATTTATGCATCCAGTTTGATGTGCTTTAGCTCCTGTAACGTAAACGCCTTTGTCATCTTTTTTTACAATATGCAAAAATAGATCAGGATCAACTTGTTCAGCTGGTCCCTTACTTCTATCTCCTTTAGGATCAGTCATTGCACCCCCAATTACAAAATTTTCAGTTTGAACCATTTTAATAAAATCAAGCAATCTTTGATGATAGTTTGTACCATGTTTTTCATCAATTTCAAAAGTAGTTGAATGAAGTGAGTTTAATGCATCCATTCCTACACATCTTTGAAAACATGTACCAGTGTTTTGACCCATTTTTCTTTGCATTTTATTTTGTAAAACCAAATCTTGAGCGCTTTCTGCGATGTGCAAAAATCTGTTCACTCTTTGACCAGTTATTGAGGATTGTGCACTTGCAAGCTCCTCTTCTCTTTCAGCAAGATCATAGGTTTCTGCAACAGCATTAATCGAGGGTCTAATCATAGGATGCTCGACTGGATCGTCTACAAGTTCCCCAAAAAGATACACCTTCAATTTTCTGCCTCTAAGGCTGTCGATGTATTCTTGGCCAGACCGAATTGCCATAAGCATTTTTCCCGCGAGGTTCTATAAAAATTCTAGATCAAAATTAGTCATATAATTTAGAATGAATCAGAGTCCTATTCTAACATCAAGGATTTTACATCCTTTTCCTTTTTCCATTACAAGTACAGGATTCATGTCAAGCTCTTTAATTTCTTTAAAGTCAGTTACAAGTTGTGAAAGTCTTTGTATACATTCAGATAATTTGTTAATATCGGAAGGTTTTTCACCTCTCACACCTTCAAGTAATTTTTTTGTTTTAATTGATGAAATCATTTCATTTGCTTCACGATCAGTTACTGGAGCTAGACGAAACGTTACATCTTTTAAAACTTCAACGTAAATTCCCCCCATACCAAGCATTATTACTGGACCAAATCCTGGTTCAAGTTTTGAACCAATGATCATTTCTTTTCCACCTTTAACCATCTCTACAATCAAAACTCCCTTAATCTCAGCTTTTTTGTTATACTTTTTTGCATTTTTTATAATTTCTTTAAAGGCAGTTTTTACTTCACCATCATTAGTTAAATTAACTTTAACACCACCAGCATCTGACTTGTGAATTATTTGTGGTGAAGCAATTTTCATAACTATTGGGTAACCAATTTTTTTTGCAATCTTTACTGCATCATTTTCATTTTTAGCTAAGGAGCTTTGTGGAAGTGGAAATCCATAAGCCCGAAGAACTTCTTGGCCTTCTTCTTCAAGAAGATTTGGTCTTTTTTCTTTTTTTACTTTATCAAAAACTTTCTTGGCTATTGCCTTGTTCACCTTTAGTTTGGTAATTTTGCCTGGAGGTGATTTAATCCAATCAGCAAATCTAAGCATAGTAGCTAAAGTCCTAATCGCCCCTTCGGCATAGGTATAGTAAGGAACTCCGCCCTCAGATAGAATTTTTCTATTTTCTATTCCCTCATCAAGTCCCATTAGACTTGCAAGCATTGTTTTTTTGTATTTTTTTGAATGCTTTACAACAACTTCGGCTAGTTTATCATAATCTAAAGTTCCTGATGGAGTACACATTGTAATGACAGAACCAACGTTTTTGTGTTTTAGAACTTCATTTAGTACATTATCAAAGCGATTAAAATCAGCATCACCAACGATGTCAACAGGATTTCTAGAACTTCCCCACGGGGGAATAACTGCATCAATTTTTGGTCTAATGCTTGTAATGTCTGCCATTTTAATTCCATATTTTTCACATGCATCAGTAGTAATGATTGCTGGACCTCCAGCATTTGATACAATTACAAAATCTCCTTTTAGTGGAAGCGGTTGTTTTGAAAATGCAGTTGCATAATCAAATAATTCTTCCATTGTGTCTACTCTAATTGCTCCTGATTGTCGAAGCAATGCATCATAGATTTTATCTGAACCCATTAAAGCTCCAGTGTGAGACATTGCAGCTTTAGCACCAGCTGCACTTCTTCCGGATTTTAAAACAAAGATTGGTTTTTTTAGTTTTTTAGTAATATTTTTGCTAACTTTGAGAAATTCTTGTCCATCACCCATATCTTCAAGATACATAACGATGACTTTGGTTTGTTTGTGATTTGCCAACATCTTTAGTACATCAATTTCATTTGTGTCAGCTTTGTTTCCCATACTAATTACTGCTGAAAAACCAATTCCTTGTGCACTAGCATCTTCACAAAGCGCAGCACAAATAGCACCACTTTGTGAAACAAGTGCAATTTCTCCTGATTTTGGCGTGACTTTGAGAAATGTAGAGTTCATCATTGTCTTTGGATCTAAATTCATCACTCCCAAACAGTTAGGTCCGATAATTTTGATATTGTATTTTTTTGCAATGTCTTTGAGTTGTTGTTCTAATTTTTTGCCTTCCTCATCTACTTCTTTGAATCCAGCCGTGATAACTATAGCTCCTTTGATCTTTTTCTTACCACATTCTTCTAAAACAGTTGGAACGATAATGTTTTTGATAACAATTACAGCTAAATCAATTGGTTTTGGAACATCTAAAACACTCTTGTATGCTTTTTTGTAAAAGACAGTAGGTCTTGAAGGACTAATTGGATAAACTGTTCCTTTAAAACCATTCATAATGTTTGATGTGATTGTACGACCTACACTTCCTCTTTTGTCAGATGCTCCAATTATTGCAATTGATTTTGGAGAAAGAAAAACAGACTCTGCCATTTTAACGAACTTTGATCAAATGAAATTGTATAATAAAGTATTCATGAAAATTGTAGATCTCTAACTTCCAAGCATCTTTCCAGCCAAGTTTTCATTTCTTGGAACCCATTGAAGTTTTAGTTTTGAAAATTTTGCAATAAGTTCCCACGCCTCACGTGCTAATGTACGTAATTCTTCTTTATTTATTGCAAAATCATGATTTAGTTGAGATACAGTGTTTTTTGAATCACTGTAAATGGTAATTTCTTCATCAGAATCTACAAATTTTTTTAGAGCTGCAATGATTGCCAAATATTCTGCTTCATTGTTAGTAATTCCAGCTTTTTTTTCATAAAATGATTCACCAGTTTCTTTTACAAAAAAACCATACCCAGGATCACTTCCTCCAGAGCCATCTACATAAACACTGATTACCATTTTTCTCACTGAATGTTATACAGGCTTACAAATAAACTAAATCTAATCTAATGTAATTTTCAAAAATATTAACAGGCCTGCAAGTTCTGCAATTCCAACTCCTAGCATGTATGGAAATATCTCATGTGAAAATAATTGTTCCATTGAAAAGTATGCAAGTGCACCAATTACATTATGAAGAAGCAGCATTGAAGAGACAACAATCATTCCTATTGGTAACTGTGCTTTAGTTTTTACATACATTTTTCCAAATGTACAAATCAATATCCCTAAAACTGCAATGTTAGCAATTGAAACTCCAGATAAAATTGCTGATGTTGGTTCCATTTAGTTCACTTCGCCTATACTACTCTTATTTACTTTTATCCAATTTGTTCTCAATCTCATTAAATGTCTCCATATTAACTTCTAAAAATGTTGAAACAAAGTAAGTGATTCCGTACTTTTCTCCTTCTTTTGAAACCAGGTTGTTTTTTTCTAAAACTTTCATATGATGCTGAATAGCCTTGTAATCCAAGCCTAATTCATTTGCAAGTTGGTTTGTATTCATGGGCTTATCTTTCAAAGCAGAAATGATTCTGAGTCGATTTAATCCCCCACGAGAACCAGCAAATACAAACCATAATAGTCGTCTTGCTTGAGGATCATTTGCCATGTGTTATACAAGAGGCATGATTTCAATAAACTATAAGGTATTTGGATTGTAAAGTTCCTAATTTAGATGAATTAAGTAATTTTGACTTTGAATATTTACTCCAAGTTTTAATTATAATGAAATGCATTCTTGCTTAGATGTCATCTCAGTTAGGAGCAAGAAAATCATTAGTGATTATTGCTTTTGTTCTATTTTCTTTCATTTTTGTTGGAGGGATTTTTTCTCTAACAGGCGAGTTTATAGTTGAAGAATATCAAGAAACTTCGTATTTATCCTGGTTAACAATTGCTTATGTTGCAGGTCTATCAATGATTGTTTTGCCCTGCACTCTTCCCCTCGTATTCATAATTGTTCCACTTAGTATGGGACAAGGGTACAAGAAAGGTCTCTCAATGGCATTACTTTTTGGAGCTGGTTTAACAATAACCATAGCTGCTTATGGCTCTGGAGTTGCAATTCTGGGACAAACAGCTTCTCTTGATCAAGTTTCCACAATAATGTTTCTTATTGCAGGAATTGCAGCCTTTCTATTTGGATTATCCCAACTGAAATTACTAAATTTAAAATTGCCAGCCTATTCTGGAACTCCTAGATTTATTCAAAATCGTGGAGAATATTCAAAATCATTCTTTATGGGTTTGTTGTTAGGTAATGCAGGTGTTGGATGCCCCAATCCATTATTCTATTGGTTACTAATTTACATTGCAGGTACAGGAAGTTTAGAGATTGGTGCCTCTTTGGGAATTGTTCACGGTGTTGGAAGAGCAATTCCATTAATTCTAATGTCAGCACTAGCAATTTTAGGAATTAATGCAACAAAAGGCCTTACAAGAAAAAGAGATTCTATAGAAAAAGCAACAGGCATAATGCTTATTGTTATTGGGGCATTTTTGATCATAAATGGACTTCCAGAAGGCCATGAATGGTATGAAGAGACATTTATTCACAAAGGATGGAATGAATTTATTGAATTAACTCCAATACCTTCGGAATTTGGGATGGATGAGCATGAACACGAACATGAGGAAGGAGATATTTCTAAAGGTGTCATTCCAGTAATTCTCTTTTTGCTAATTGTAATTCCTATGGTTTGGTATTCAATTAAAAGAAAAAAAGAAGTTGTTCAAGAAAAATCATGAAGGTAGAAATTCTTACTACACCAGGGTGTTCAAACTGTAGTGTTGTTGAAAAGATGCTTGATGAAATGAAGGTTTCTTATGAAGTAATTGATGTAACTGAAAAACCAGAATATTTAGAAAAATATCCAATATTTACAGCCCCAGGAATTGTGATAAATGAGAAATTAGAATTCACAGGGATTCCAAAAAAACGAGAACTTGTTGAGAAATTAAAAACCAAATAGATATGGGATGTCAAACAAAAGTACAACACAAATAATTAATTCCTATAGAAAATATGCAGAAAATTATGATTTTATTGAAAAGTTTTACCGTCTACTAGGATTAAAAATTCCAAAATATCGGAAAATATCCATTGCTGCACTAGAGTTATCAAAAGGAGACACCGTTGTGGAATTAGGATGTGGTACCGGATCAAATTTTTCTTTAGTTTTAGATGCAATCGGACCAAATGGAAAACTAATTGGAGTTGATATTAATGATAAAATGTTAGAACAAGCCAAAAAGAAAATACAGAAAAATGGATGGAAAAATGTTGAATTAGTACTCTGTGATGTTGCAGAATTCAAGTTTCCTGAGACAGTAGATGGAATTTTCTCAACGGGTGCACTGTCATATTCTTCACAGTATGACAAAATAATCAAAAAAGCACATAAAGCATTAAAACTTGGTAAAAATTTTGTGCTGCTTGACTTTAAAAAATCAGAAGGGCCTGCAAAGATTTTTGCGCCAATATTACTATTGACTACCAAGCCTTTTGCTGTTGGCAAAGAATACTATGAACGGCAAGCATGGAAATCAGTTGAAAAATATTTTGAAAAGACTTCTTACTTGGAAGGCTGGGGCGGATTTTTGTATTTGTCAGTCGGAAAAAAGACCCGATAATGACTAAAGTGATAAATTAGAAGAAAAGGTATTTGATTTTATGATGTTAAATTATGATTATCCATTGTATAGGCCTCCTTCTGAGGCACAGTCTCTAATTTTTCAAGTGACTCTTGGATGCTCATTCAATGAGTGTTCTTTTTGCGATATGTATAGATCAAAAGAATATTCTGAAAGACCGTGGGATGAAGTTAAACTTGAAATTGATATGATGGCAAAACAGCTTCCAGATACAACAAGGATTTTTCTTGCCGATGGAGATGCGCTTAATCTTTCAACTGATTACATGATAAAAATTGTAAAGTGTCTTTACGAAAAATTTCCAAATCTTGAGAGAGTTTCTTGCTATGCTATGCCAATGAATGTACTTAAAAAAACGCCAGAAGAGCTTAAGCAAATGTATGATGCAGGTCTAAAAATGTTGTATTTAGGAATTGAAAGTGGTTCTGATATTGTTCTCAGAAAAGTAACTAAAGGAGCACTAGCACAAACAATAATCAAGTCTGTAAAAAAAGCTAAAGATGCAGGATACACAATGTCCTGTATGATAATTCTTGGTCTAGGTGGAAAAAAATATTCTAAAGAACACATCAAAGGAACTGCTGAAGTCATTAATGCATCAACCCCACAGTATGTAGGAGCACTAACATTATACTTGGAAAATGGAATCAAAGAAGAATTTTTGACAAAATATGATGGAGAGTTTGTTGCATTGTCCGATGATGAAGCATTAAATGAATTAGAAGATTTGATAAGACAGATAGATGTAAAGGATGAAATTATTTTCCGAGCAAATCATGGTTCAAATGCTTATACAATAAAGGGAACATTTCCTCAAGATAAAAATGCAATGCTAGAAAAAATTTCTTGGATGAAGAGTCATCCAGAAGCAATTAGGCCAAAAGGTCTTAGAGGATTCTAAACAAAAAAAATTGTAAATAATTCAATAAATGGGCCCACAGGGATTTGAACCCTGGATCTTCGCCGTGTAAGGGCGACGTCATAACCGATCTGGACTATGAGCCCAGCAAACTACCTTGTTAAAATCCATTTAAACTTTGAGAATTTGTTTTTGAAAACATTTTGAAAAATGTAAAATTTGGAAACATCATAAAACATTCCTAACTAAAACCAATGCTTAATAGATAGCTCTTGATTTTTTTAACCTCATGACAAATTTGATAGTATCAAAATTTGGTGGAAGTGCGATTGGAGTAGATGGACTGTCGGTTCCAATAATTATTCAAAGAGTAAATGAGTTAAAAAAAAATGCTAAAGTAATTACAGTTTTCTCAGCTCCACTAACGATTCAAAATGGAAAAACTAGATCATTAACTGATATTGTTTTAGATTTAGGAAGAAAAGCTGAGAGTGGAGAAAATGTAAACTTGGATGAAGTAAAACAAGCGTATGAGAAAATTCTGGAGCTTGTAAGTTCAGATTTTCAAGAAGAGTGCAAAAACATCATTAATTCATTCCTAGAGAACAGTAAGAAGGCATTAGATGAGGCAAAACAGAAAGGAGAATTTGTTGATGAAGTTCGTTCAAAAGCACTAGCATATTCAGGAGAATTGCTAATGTCTCAAGTCATGAATTACATCATGAGAGGGCAGGGAATCAAATCAGGTGCAGTACAGCTGGAATCTTGGCCAATCATTACAGACAATAATATTGAATCTACAAATTTTCTAGTATCAGAATCACTTGAAAAAATTCAATCATTAGAAAGATTACTTGATGAAAATGATGTGGTTTCAATTGGTGGTTTTATTGGAAAAACTGCTGATGGAGTAATTACAACCTATGAAAGAGGTGGTTCTGATCGTACCGCAGCAAATTTGGGAATTTTATTTCATAAAAAATTTGATACTACGATTGATTTTGAAAAAGATAGTGCAGTTGTCTCTGCAGATCCAAAAATAGTTGGTGAGGGATTAAGCGATGTTGTGCAGCTATCCTACAACGAAGCACGACTAGCTGGAATGTTTGGAATGAAAATTCTTGATCCCATAGCTATCAAAGAAATACTAGAGCACGGCGTAGACATGCCAATAATTATTACAAATATGAAAGAGTCTTCAAAAATTACAACCATTAAACGGAATCCCGATGCAAAAAATGGTCATCCTCTAAAAATCGTGACAGGAAAAAGAAATTGTGCCATATTTAGAATTGAAACAAAATCTGCTGAAAGATTACTCGATTCTCTTGAGAATGATAAACGATATAGTGAATACATAATTTTGTCTCCCTATACAAGAGATGGCGTAGAATTTACTAGAATTTTGTTCCTTGATGGGGATTATGTGAAACGAAATGAGAAATATCTTCTAGGATTTGACTCACTAGCTACTATTACCTACAACAGAGGAGTCATTACACTAATTGGTGATGAGATGTGGCGAGTTCAACAAATTGCATCAAAGGCCAGTGCAAAAATTGGTGAGGCGGGATTAAACATCTTGAATATGGATGCGCAAGAAGAAACATCAAGAATAATTATTGTGGTAGAAGATTCTGAACAGAATATTGAAAAAGCGATTAAAGCAATTCATTCAGAAAGATCAAAGATTAAATTTGTTTAATTAATTCAAAAACAATTTCACAAGGCGCTTCCGGTTTTTGCCAGAAGTGCCAAGGTGGGTTTTTTCTTGGACCTTTATCATGAATCAGTCCGGCGTTACCCAAAACACGCGTTACTTTATGTGAACAATTCTAATATTTAGACCTGATCTATATAGAATTCATGGTGCACGCTCAGCTATGAACCAAAGTACTAGTCCTGCCCCAATCATCACGTACCATTTGAAATTTCTTTTATCACCGAAAATTTTTGAAGATGCAAGCTCTTCATCTCGATAAATTGACTTGCGGATTTTTCTCATCTCAAAACCCTGACCAATCAATCCCATAACAAGTAATACAATTGCAATTCCGCCCATAATCCAATCCATATTTACTGTTAATTTTTTGAGCATATTTAGTTTCTAATTTTGTAAGGCTAGAACTGAGACAATTCTTTAAATTACAATGATTTTTTTCATTCTCGTATGAAAGAGGTTGGAAAGATTTGGATGAATGGTAAACTTGTACCATTTAAGGATGCAAAAATTCATGTCCTTACTCATGCTTTGCATTATTCAACAGCAGTGTTTGAAGGAATAAGATGTTATAATACAAAGAACGGTTCAGCAATTTTTAGATTACCAGAGCATGTTGATAGGTTCTTCAGATCCGCAAAACTGTATTCAATGAAAATGAAATATTCAAAAAAACAGATTTCAGATGCCATCATAAAGACTGTAAAGACAAGCAAACTCAAAGAATGTTACATTAGACCTATTGCTTATTGTGGATATGGGGCAGTTGGATTAACTCCTCCTCTAAATAATATTGATGTGGCCATAGCATGCTGGGAATGGAAGATGGGTGAATCAAAAGCAGGCAAATTTTCTGGTGCAAAATGCAAAATTTCAAGCTGGATTAGAATTGATTCAAGATCCCAACCAATGAAAGCAAAGGCTGCATCAAATTATTCAAATGCTGCACTAGCTCGTGTTGAGGCTTTAGAAAATGGGTACGATGAAGCAATCATGCTAAATTTTGATGGAAAGATTGCAGAAGGAAGTGCAGAAAATATTTTCATTGTCAAAGATAATCAAATTATGACTCCTCCTCTAACTACAGGTGCTTTAGAGGGAATTACAAGAGATAGTGTGATTCAGATAATTGAGGAAAATGGTGGGTATGTAGTTGAATCTGATTTGGAAAGAGATGATTTGTATTCTGCAGATGAGGTCTTTATGACAGGAACTGCCGCAGAGGTAAAATCAGTAACTCAAATAGATAATGTAAAAATAGGAAATGGAAAACCTGGAAAAATCACAAAGGCGTTACAAAAATCCTTTACAAATGTAGCAATGGGCAAAGATGAAAGGTTCCTTCCTTGGCTCACATACATTTAATGTGAGTTTTTTATTCTAAGAATATCAAAGGTAATTGTTAATGGAATCCTGCTCAACTGGAAATTCACAAGAAATCTGTTGGTTTTGTAGAAAAGGAAGGCATGATGAGTGTATGAAGGAGATTCCAGTTGATGGAAAATCAGAGGGGCCCCATGACTGTACTTTTGATACAAAAATGATTACTTGCAAGTGCAAGCATTAATCAAAAAATTTTCAAAATAAAGCGGGTCTAGAGGGATTCGAACCCTCGACAGCCGGATTAAGAGTCCGGTGCTCTACCTGGCTGAGCCATAGACCCAATAAAATTAGCAA
>JBHIUX010000004.1:0-22072 GCA_042138065.1 Nitrosopumilaceae archaeon | reverse complement strand
ATAGATTTCTTCAGAAAAAGCTGTTCCAACCAAGTCACTTCCACCATGAGATAATGCAACTTGGGCAAGTTTTTTTCCATAAGCAACCCAATACACAGAAATGTTATTCAGAAAGCCTCCCAGCATCAACCTAGATAACGCGATTACTTTAAGATCATAAACAGAAGAGCATTCGTGTGTAACTAATCCTTCTTTTTCAAGCTCGGTATTATCTAAACTAAATCTGAGAGGGATAAATGTGATAAAACCTTTGGTCTTTTTTTGTAATTCACGAATTTTAATGAGATGATCAATGATGTGTTCGATTTTTTCGACATGTCCATAAAGCATAGTGGCGTTGCTTTTAATTCCCATATTATGAGCCTGCTCAATTGTGTCCAACCATTCCTGACCAGTGCATTTTCCCCTAACAATCTGTTTTCTGACATCAGGATGAAATAGTTCTGCACCACCACCAGGCATTGAATCAAGACCAGCATCTTTTAATCGAGAAAGAATTTCTTTAACAGAATTTTTTGTTAGTTTTGATAGGAAAAAGATTTCTGCAGCAGTAAAAGCCTTGATGTTTAATTCCGGATGATTGTCTTTGATAATTCTCATCATGTATTCATAGTAATCCAAAGGAGCTTTTGGATGAAACCCCCCAACAATATGAACCTCAGTTGCGCCCATCTGTTTTGCTATTGCAACTCTTTGTTCAATTTGTTCTGGAGTTAATGTGTATGCGTCATCCTCATTTCCCTTTCTATAAAATGCACACATTTGACAGCTTGCAGCACAAACGTTTGTATAATTCATGTAATATGATGCAGCAAAAGTTACTGTGTCGCCAACAAGTTTTTTCCTTTTCATGTCGGCTACGGCCCCTAGCATATGCAAATTATCATAATTCATCAAATCTATACCGTCATTGAAAGAAAGCTCTTCGCCTGCAATTGCACGATCTAAAGACTGAGATTGGCCAACTAATTGTTCTAGCACGTCACAATCTCGTATCTGAGCAAATATAAAATTTGGCTGAATTTACCAATAAACTCAAAAAATAAGTATTGTCAAATTATACCATAAACATGGTCTTGCCATTAGTTGACGAAGATAAGCCAAAGTGCTTTTTGTGTCATGAGGGGTTTAATGATATTGAGCAGTTAAGAAAACACCAGCAAAGTAGACATAAAGACTTTTTTGAATTTCATGAAAAAGATATGAAAAAAGAGCCTGCCCCTGGCGATGTTACTGTGTTTTAAATTTTAATTTCTCTTCCCTAATAGATTTTAAAAGATCTTCTGCAATATCTTTGCTAATTTTTGCAATATCATAATCTTTGTCTATACTAAGCGCCTTCTTGAAAAACTTTAGCGCTTCCTTTACTTTGCCTTGCTCGCCAAGCGATAATCCTTTGTATGCAAATGCCATTGCACATTTTTTATCGATTGTTAATGCTAAATCGTAACAATCTATAGCCTCAGAAAATAAACCCAAAGAGTGTAATGCCGAGCCCTTGTTTACTAGAGCATCTAAATTGTTTGGATTTGCTGACAGTGCTTTATCATAAAACTTGATACTTGTTTTTAACTTGCCAAGATTTTGAAGGGTTGCTCCTTTGTCAATTAAAGCATTAATGTTGTGTGGTTCAATGTTTAAAATTTCATCATAGCATTTTAAAGCTTGAAGAAACTTTCCTTCTTCACAATAATTAAAAGCATCTTCAAAAAGTTTCACAGTTTTTTTTACCATAATTTTTTATTAACAGTTGATCTATAATATAGATTGACTCAAAGTTAGCAAAAAATCAATTTAAGAGGATTTTTTATCCCTAGGATCTATTTCTAGTGACTTGTTAAAGCACTCAATGGCTTCATCGTATCTTCCAATACTTCTTAATGCAACACCCTTGTGATTCCAAAGTTCAGGATTTTTTTGATCTAACAATAAGGCCTGCTCAAAAAATCCTAATGCTTCCTCATATTTTCCTTCATTTAGTAGAGAATTTCCCTGCTCAACTAAGGAGTCTATCTTGCTCACAAGATTATAGTGTTAAAATTTGTTTTAAAGTTAATTTAAGAAACTTTTTACCCCACAGTATGTTTTTCATGAATTATGAAAGATATAGAAAAATTATGAATAAGTAAACATTCATTTAAAAAAACTATGAAAATTTAAATGCATTTTCATTTAAAGGGAATGATTAGACATGGATAAAATTGATGAAAAAATTTTAAAAAATTTACTTGTTGATGCTAGATTATCAGCAAGGCAATTATCTCTTAAATTAGGAATGTCGACGGTAACTGTATTATCTAGAATAAAAAAATTGGAAAAAGAAAAAATCATCAAAGGATACGCTTCTTTACTTGATCATGAGAAATTAGGATATGATTTGACTGCAGTGATTGAGATTATTGCAAAAAAGGATAAAATTATTCAGGTTGAAGATGAATTATCGGGAATGGAAAATGTTTGCGCAGTATATGATGTTACAGGAAATACTGATACGTTGCTGATAGCTAAATTCAGGGGGAGAGAAGAGCTAAGTAAGTTTGTAAAGAATCTCTCATCTATACCTAATGTGGAAAACACTATCACCCACATAGTTCTAAATACTGTTAAAGAAGATTTTAGATTAATCTAAAAATGAATAAATTTACTTTATTCTATTTCCTAGTTTTTATATTCTTATTTCCATCAGTGCATGGGCAAGAAGATAGTTCCAATGAACTCATTGTCAGCGATGAAGATCAGATAATTCTGTTTACTACCGCAATATTCATCGTGATTGGAATTTTCATTTTTATGGCACGAAATATAATTCGTAGAAAAAAAACAATCTACGATGAACGAGATTTATCATCTAAGAAAAATAAAGATTATGAAAAATATCATTCTGATTGGTCTGATGATTATGAAGAACTAGGTTCAAAGACTGTAGACGATGATGAATTTAGAAATGCTGTTAGTGAAAAATCATTACCAAACTATTATGAAGTTCTAGGAGTAGAAAAAAATGCTACACCTGATGAAATTAAAAAAAGATTCAGACAGCTTGCAAAAGAATTACATCCAGATAGAACAAAAAATCCTGAGACAGAAAACAAAATGGCTGAAATTAACAAAGCATATGAAATTTTATCTGATCAAGAAAAGCGCAAAAGATATGATAAATTTCTGAATTAAGTTTTTTCTGCCCCTGCTATTATGAGAGTTAACTCAACTTTTGAAGAAGACTGCATGCTGCTAGTGAGATAGGTGTGAAGCGAAATATTGACTTTGATGCCATCAATAACGGCGCTGGTTTTTACCAAAATATCGCTAAATTCAGCATTTGGGCCCAGCATTGTCTTTGACAATAGTGGAATAATGGTGGAATCTCTCACTATGCCTTTGATCTTGTAGACGTAGGTATCGGAAAAATATACACCGCCTCTCAGCGTGGGGCTGGTCACAGGAGTAGATGATTTTGAAATTGATGCCTCATTTAGCGTAAATGAATTATTTTCAATATGCATAGAAAATTCTAGTCTCTGTTTTTCCTGAATTTGTAACAAAAAATCCAATAATTTCTCATCAGATGACATATTCACTATGAAGTTGCTATTAATACAACTTTAAAAATTAGAATATTATCCCATTAGCAATGCAGGAACTTGCTTCTACGCCGGCATTAAGAAATGAGATTATCAATCTGTTAGTAGAGGCTGGAATGGATAATGACTGTTACACAGAAATGCTAGATTATACAATTGACTTGTTTGAAAGTCAGGGGCTTGGTGCAGATTATTACGGATATCATAACATCAATCACGAGTTAGAAGTCACTTTTGGTGCTTTGCATGCATCAAAGCTTGGAAAAGATAATTTTAAAATTACAAAAGACGATGTGAAGTATCTCTATACCGCAGCTCTCTTTCATGATTTTGATCCTCAAAAAAGTGTAGACAAACCACACGAAGAGAGCGTACTAAGATTCGTCACTATGGATAAGAATTTACAAGGACATGTTAAAGCTGCAAATCTAGATATAGAAATTGTTAAAGCATTAATTCTTCGAACTACATACCCTTGGGCAGGTACTTTAAAAGAAAACGCAGAAAAACAAATTCAACAATGTTTTAGAAAATCAGAGATAACTCAAACCAATAAAGAAAAACAAGAACACTATTTGAAATTAGGATGGTTTCTTTCAATAGTTGACAGAGTGTATGGGTACGCATTAGGAGATTTTTCAAAAGCAATGGAAATGGCAAAAATGAACGCTCATGCACTTGCTTGGCACCCATCAGTAATTGTTCGTAGATCAGTTGCTTATTTTGAAGAATTGCTAAATCAGGAAACGGAAATGGTAAACCCAGTTCTTAAAGTATTGCCGAGGCATATGAGAAAGAATTTCTTTGATAATGTTTTATCATTTTTGAATTTACGTCAAGAGGAGATTCAAATTCAATCTGATTATTTGTTTGAAAATCTTAGACTTTATCCAGTTATAGAAAAAATGAATACACGAGAGGATCCAGATTTTATTAAAATGCTATTTTCAATATATGAAGAATTACCAAAACCATTACAATTTGCACGAGGGGGATTTGAAGAGTCAGTTAAAGATCCTAATGTCATTCTAAATACACTTAGACTAGGGGATAGAAGTGGTGAGGTTGTTGGATTTGCAAAGGGCGGTCCACTTGAAAGCTATCAATTACGTCCAGAGATAAAAGATGAGAATTATGGATTATACAATACCATTTTCTTAGAACCAATTTCTTTGAAAATGGGTTATTGGGGATTAAGGGGAGGAAGCGAAATGCGACACTTGTTTGCAATGCAATCTCATGCAAAAAAATTCAAATTTTTAACAAGTTTTGCACTTAGAGACGTTATTAATAAGAGGGTAAACAGTCCAGAGAAAGCAGAATTTGTACATAAATTTGATCCTGAACGCTGGGATTATTACAGAATATCAATATAATTTAGAAAAATTATTTTTATTTAATAATTGGAAGCGTCAGCAAAGCGTTTGGAATTAAAATTACGTCGAGATTTTTTCCTAAATCGTTTTGAATTATTTTAAATGCTTCTTCCATCGATGAAGTTGGAATCATTTTTGCGTCTTTTACAATTTGTTGCTCCTTAGAACCTACGATTATCACATTACAATTTTTAAGAACATTTGCCATCATAAACGCACGCTGTTCTCCAGCTTTGAAATCATCTTTATGATCAATAATTTGTTCAAGTGATTCATTTTTCAACATTTCAAAAAATCGTTGTTCACCAATACCTTGACCTGCACCTTCATTACAAGTAGCAGGAATTATGACATATCCCCCATTTTTTACTACTTGGATAGGCAAATAAAACAGATAGCTTGCTGCACGACTTGTCTGATACAAATTTGTATCTTTGGGAAAGCCTATACCACAAATAGCCACATCGTATGATTTATCAATTTTAGTTTCTGAAATTTTTTTTGCGTTAGCTACTAGTATTTTATATGTTTCAGAAGGTTCTCCAGCCTTTATATCAATAATATTTTTTTTATCATCAAGAATTACATTTACAACAAAATTCAGTCCAGCCTTTCTCCCTATTTCTGTAATATCTTCATTAAAGAGATTACCATCAATATTTCCAATTCGTGTTTTTTGATGTTCAATAAACTTTCTGGAATGAGTTTTGCTAATAGTTTCATCACCAGCTACGCCAATTGCAACTGTTTTGTATCCACCACTGTAACCAGCATATTGATGGGGTTCAACAACACCTATGGAAATTAAAAAATCAGAATCATACGCGATTTTTGAAATTTTAATCGGAGTATCATTTTTTGTGGTTCCAAGAGAAACTAAATTTTGTTCATTTTTTGCATCATGATCAATTATTTGAAAACTATTAATTATTTTTTCACCATATTTTTCTATTTTTTCGTTAGTACTCATTTCTCTGTGCAATCCAGATGCGATTAGAATTGTTATTTTTTCAGAGGTAGTTTTTTCTAAAATTTGATCTAATAAATGTGGTAAAATTTCTTTATCTGGAGAAGGTCTAGTAATGTCTGTGACAACAATACAAACAGAATTGCCATTTTTGATTAATTTAGTGAGCGGTTGTGAATTAATCGGATTCAATAGAGCATTTTTTGTGGACTCTGAAATGTTAGAGATTGAAGATGCAGGATTGCTTTTAGCGATAGTTATCCTGAATTCAGAAGGCATTTCAAATGAAATTTCTTCTTTGCCATAGGGGATTTTGAAACTAGTCATTTTTAGCCCAATAATATTATACGCAAACGCTTTAGTATGATAAAAATTTGAAATTTTCGTGTTAAGGTTTTCATTACTGTTGCTAGGCGTAATTTTGGCCTCTTTTATGCCAATTGTCTATGCGCTTGAGCCGCTTGAAAGAGTCCAGGTAACATCGCCAAGATTAGCAGACTTTAGAGGCGGTACAGTTTCAGAGAACGTTATAGTAAATCAACTTGTTATCATAACAGCTGACATTACAAACGGTCAGGACATTACACAAGATTTTGTTTACATTGTTCAAATTAAAGACGAACAAAACATAATACGGTATCTAAACTTCTTTAAGGCGGAAGTAGAGCCGGCTAAAACTTTTAGTCCTGGAGTTTCATGGACGCCAAACTTATCAGGAAAATATGTCGTCGAAATTTATGTTTGGGAAAGTTTTGTAAATCCGGAACCATTATCAAAGTTCCACACACTTGAGTTAACAGCTAGTTGAGATGAGTTTTCTAACACAAAAAGTGTTGAGACATATTGAATGAAAAACTTGATCGACTTTTAAAGACACTAGGTCCTGGGATATTATTTGCAAGTACAGCTATAGGAGTTTCACATTTAGTTCAATCAACAAGGGCTGGTGCAGAATTTGGTTTTGCGTTAATTGCATTTGTGATGTTAGCAAATTTGTTAAAATATCCTTTTTTTGAATATGGTTCACGATATGCAAATGTAACTGGAACAAGTATTATTGACGGGTACAAAAGATTAGGAAGAAATGCTCTTGTGTTATATTTTTTAATAACAATCGGTTCAATGTTTTTTGTAACTGCTGCAGTAGGTTTTGTCACAGCAGGTTTTCTTGAAAATCTTTTTCAAATAGATTTTCTAGGGATTTGGACCGTTGTGATTTTGTTTATTGTATGCGCTGCAATTCTAACTGTTGGAAAATATAAAGCACTGGATAGTTTGATCAAAATCATTGCATCTGTTTTAGTTATTTCAACGGTTACAGCTTTTGTTTTAGCAGTAGTTAATGGACCGGTAGGAAAGGTTGAAAATTTTGAACCAAAAATAATTTGGGACCAGGCTGGAATTTTCTTTTTAATTGCATTAATGGGGTGGATGCCTACTGCTTTAGACCTATCAAGTTGGAATAGTTTATGGACATTAGAACGAATAAAGCAAACAAAATTTCGGCCAAAATTGAAAGAAACCCTATTTGAATTTAGGTTGGCATATGTAATTACGGCTGTTTTGGCATTTTTGTTCGTGATATTAGGAGCCTACATATTTTTTGGCTCAGGGGAGACTCTTCCAAACAACAATTCTTTGTTTGCACATAAAGTAGTGACATTATATTCTGAAACAATAGGGGATTGGAGTTACATCATTATTGCTTCAGCTGCATTTAGTGTAATGTTTGGAACAATTATTGCAGTCTTTGATGGATATTCAAGATCTTTGGGAAGAACTATAGAATTATTGTTTGAAAAAAAAGAATCCAGGGTAAAATCATATTACTCAAAAAACATGTACATTAGTTTTATTTTGATTCTTGCAATTGGATCATTTATTGTCATTTTTCAATTTGGGGATAAGTTGAAAGAACTTGTTGATGTTGCAACAACGATTTCATTTTTAATTGCGCCAGTAATTGCTGTTTTTAATTTCAAATTAGTTACTGGAAAATATCTAGAAAAAAATTATCAGCCCCCAATATGGCTCAAAGTTTTGAGCTATTCAGGAATAGTATTTTTGACAGGATTTGCCATATTTTTTATTGTGACCAGATTTTATCAAATTTAGATTTGGTTTTCAGTTAAATTTTTTGACACTCTTGTTTGCTCATTTTATGAAGCCAAGATCTGTAATTTGCCTTGATGTTAAATTATTTTTACAGTATTCCGCTAATATCACCTCTAGCCAGTAACCTGCATGACAATGGGTTATTGTGTCAAATGTAGAGCCAAGCGAGAGATCCAAGGTGCAAGCCCAACAACTCTCAAAAACGGTAAACCTGCCGTAAAAGGTACATGTGGAACATGTAACACAAAGATGTTCAGAATCGGCAAGGGCTGAACATTTATTCATTTTTTTAAAACTACAAATTTAGAATTTCCAACTATCGTCTAGGCCATTCCATAATGATTTAAACGGACTTGGGTCTTTGTTGATTTCTTCTTTTATTCTATTTTCTATCACAAAAAAGAAATTTTCTAATGCATCTACCCCACCATCGGCATAGAGTTCTTTTCCAATTTCTGAGATTCTTTTCTTTTTTTGTTCTACCTCTGAAGAGCCAGGATTTTGGAGGCAAAATGTCATCAGATCTAGTAATTCCTCCTCTAGCATGAAATCCATAATTTTACAGAAAAATTGCTGAATAAAGGTATTAAAAAATAAAAAATGAGGTCCCTATTGGAACGGATCTATGAATGGGCAGTTTACTATATGGTCGCTATCCATTGGTCTTGCAAGGTTGACATCAATCAATCCAGCTTTTTTGAAGAAATTGATATCGTCAGATGTTTCTATCAAAACGGCACTTGATGGATCTTTCCAACCAATAACATGGATTCTCCACATTGGACTATAGTTTGCATCACCTGGTGCACCAGCTGCAATTCCAGCCTGGAATCCTAATGGTCCAGAGCCGGTTATTCCATTCATGAATTGGAATAAATCAACTGCTGCCGAATTTGCAATCAAGTTAGCAGATGTTGGCGCATCAATTACACCCATCATACCTGCAGGTCCTGAAGGTGTTGCATCAGTTACAATGTAATAGATTGTTCTACCATCAGGTCCCCAACCTCTATGTGCGATGAATGTTACTGTCATGTCATCTGTATCAATGTCAAGAACTTGTCCACCACCATAAGGCATATCATCTGTTAAGGTTTTGTCATCTTTTACCATCATTTGACCACCAGGCCAAACAATTTGTGGCATATTCAACACGACTTTTAGTGGAGCTAGTGTTATTTGCCCTGCAGATTCTGCAGCTAAGATTTCAGCTTCAGATGTTAGTGTTTTTGGAGTTGCACCTGCATTCCATGTTACATGAACATGAGATGTTAGTGCACTGTAAACATCAGGTTGTGCTGGTGTGCTTGTAAAGACTTCACCTTGATAACCATGTACGCCATCGCCTTCTACTCCATTTGTAAACATGTAAGTTGTTGATAGCGCAGCTGTTGGTGAGTTTGCCAATAATGGAGCTAATTCTACTTTCCATCCTTGATTCTCAGTGATTATGTTTGCATGTGTTTCGTCACTTGAATCAGTAATTATGAAGTAAACGTTTTCTCCATCATAGTATCCTTGATGTAGTGGGATTGTTGCGGGTACATTTGCTCTTGATAGTCGTAAAACAGAACCAGGATCAATTTTTTCTTCCATATGTTCTTCCATTGTTTCCATCATGGATTCTTCCATGGCTTCCTTCATTGATTCTTCCATAGTTTCTTCCTCAGATATTTTTGGTTCTACAGGTTGAGTTGGTGTTTTTTTAATTTGTCCTTTATCTTTTTGAAATTGTTCATACCCACCTGGATATTCAGAACACAATCTATCACCACAAACTTGGAATTTTGTTGCAGAACCATATTGTGATGTTCCTGTTCCCTTGCTCTTTATTGCGTCAGCGTCTTCAATTACATAATCTGTAGTCAGAGCTACTGTAAGTAAAGGAAGTATTGATAGCAATCCAAGATATTTTAGAGTCTTGTTCATTGATGGATTGGCCCTCGTAAATAGTTAAAAGCATTTTTCCAAATTAGATTTTTCGAGTTACAATTTGTCTGAAAAAGAATTTTTAAGATTTTAATTATTTTGCTGCCAGTTTATCATGGATTTGCGCTAAGATGAGTTCTGCTTTTTCTTTGTTTTCAGAATTCTCATTTCCACCATCCATTATAGAATCTATTTCATAACTTTTGTCTACTAAAACATTTGCTACATGATTATCAAGGGTGCCATTGCCAATCAAGTAATATGCAAAAACGGTGTTTTTTTGTCCAATCCTATGTAATCTGTCTTCAGCTTGTCTATGAATTGCCGGACTCCAATCTAGTTCAGCGAATATTACATATCTTGCACGATTAAGATTTATTCCAACGTTTCCAGCTCTCAGTCCAGCAATCATTAATTTTGATTCACCTTTTTGAAACTTGTCTATTTGATCCTGGCGAACTTTATCAGATTGACCTCCAATAATAGACACTGGAGAAAAGTCACTCAGATTTTGATGTAAAAGGCTATGAATGGATTTATGGTGGCAAAAAACAACGACACTTTCTTCAATCTCCATAATGTTGTTGACAAAATTTATCACATGAGGGAGTTTTGCAATGCCGGCAGCTTGCCTTTCACTTTGAATAGCTCTTTGGTAGGAAGCAGATTTATCAAATGCACTTTCGGCATCTTTTTGTTCTTCTTCTAATTTTTTCCAAATTCTATCTAGTTCATTAAAGTAGTAATTCGTATCTGCATCTATTACTTCTTTGTGTCTTACCTTATCTTTTAATTCTTTTAGAACATCTGTTTTTCGTCTTCGAAGCATTACATGTTTTTGTAATTGATTTCGTAATGATTCACGTTTATTTTTTAGAACAATTGCTTTTCCTTTTTCATTGACATAGCAAAAGTATTCACAAAATTCATTAAAGTTTCCGAGTAATCCAGGTCTTAAGATATCTACAATTGGCCAAATTTCAGAGCCTCGATTATAGATTGGGGTGCCAGATAAACCAATACGATATTTAATTGATGGTAAAGCTGCTAATTTTTTTACAGCATCATATTTTTTCGTGGTTTTTGAACGAAGATTTTGAACCTCATCACATACAATTGTTTTAAGATCCAATTTTGATAAATCATTTGAACGTTTGAAAAGTAAATCGTAATTAATTATGTAAAAATCAAATTTTCCAAGATCTTCTGACTTTCCTCGGCGAATAATAGTTGAGGTTGGCGCTTCATTTTCCACTATGCGTCCATTTCTGCTTTTTCTTTTCATGAATTTTTCAATTTCACGTTGCCAGTTGTTCAGAGTAACTAATGGCGCTACAACAAGTGCAGGAAAGGCCTGCTTTTCAGATGCCAAGTATGCTAATGTTTGTACAGTTTTTCCCAAACCCATTTCGTCAGCCAGCAATGCATTTCCACTAGATTTTAAAAGAAAATCCAAGCCCTCTTTTTGAAAATTAAGTAATTTTCCACGAAATTGTTCACCAGGGTTTACACGTTGTAATTTTTCGGTTTTTGAAAGAATTGTTTTTTGAGGTTGTGATTTTGTAGATTTTCGTTGCCAAGCAGACTTTGATAGAATATCTAAAGGATATCTTTCCAAAATCCATTTTAGGTGTTTTATGTTTTCAGAGCTGTCAGGAATAATTGCCTCATTTGGGCCTTCACCGTACCAGGATTCTGGGATTAGTTTTGACACCATAGAAACTGCGCGAGATCCTGTTACTTTCCAACTCCAAGTTTTTGAGTAGTTATCGAGTACGTATTCTAAAGTTCCAAAATTTTTCATCATGTTTTCAGTGTTTTGCCAAGAATTGTTTTTCGGGTTTATGAATCTTAGTATGGATTAAGACTTTCTATGATCCTGTTCGCTGTGTGGTTTTGTTGATTCATCGTGACAATCACACTCACAAAGGTATGTTTTGTGATCGTTTTTACAATCAATGCACTCATAGTGTTTGTGATTTTCACAACTTGAACAGATCATATATCAAAAATATACCTCCTAGTTTGAAAAGTTTTTCATTTTATGTATTGTTTCAAGAAAAAGATTAAAAATCTACTTCGCTTTTGTAGAGTAATTCCTCAGTCAGATTAACGTATCCATTTGGATCTAATTCTTTTGCAAACCCTTTGTCAATATTTATCAAAAACACCGAATGTAAGTGAGCATTTAGGATGTCATCATACTCGATTGGGGGATTTTTGTAATATTTGTCACAAAAGGACTTTACTTTTGAAATTTCATTTTTATCTCTAGCATGAGGAGGGTCAAGGAACAGTTTTGGAATCGGCAATATTCCAATAACCGGAGTTGCCAAAGAAAACTTTGAACAAAATTTGCTATATCTAGCAATTTTGCTAATTATTCTGGCAGTGTAATAATCCACAGTATCTAATGCATGCTCAGGAGGGGTAAAACCGGTTTCTATCTCAATGATTGTTGTCCCGTCGCCTTTTGTAGCAAACAAGTCACACACCAGAATATCTGAAACAGATTTTTCAACTTCTACTGAATAGCCGTGATGGATTAAATTTGCAGAACAGATTAACTCTAAAACTGAATGATTAATTTTCACTAAATTTTGTTCATAAAGCTCAATCAGTTTTTGTCGTACATAGTTAAGCTTGGGAAGGTCGTTTTCATTCAAATGGCAAGATAGTGTTTCGGTTATTTCATAAACGTCATTACGGAACTTTTCTAAATCCATCTATTCAAACCGGGTTTATTTTCGGTATTTAATAACTTATGAATGAGGTTCTGACTGAATCAATAATTATTGTCCAGCCACGTGAAAAATTCTAGATGTCTGATCTTAACAACTCAAATCAAAATTAGCCTCTGTGAAATACACAAGAAGTGTCCTATTTGGAATACTAGCATTTGTCGTACTATTCTCGAATCTACAAGCAGCAGAATCAACGTTATGGGACATACAAATTAGTCTCAATTTAGAGAAGAGTCCTCTAACTGAAGAAGATGTACCCGTTATTTTTGGCACAGTGTCTGACCATGCTGGAAAACCAATACCAGATGCAGAAGTAAAAATTAGATTAGGAGGAGACTCCATCATTACAACATCGGATGAATTTGGAAGTTTTACTGTAGAGTTTTCAGACTTTGATGAAATGCCAGGAAGCTACATTGTAAATGCATATGCAACTAGTGAAGACAAAATAGGGCTCAAGAGTATTGATTTTCAAGTAAAGGGTACGATATCTGTTTTTGCACACACTGAAAAAATTCTATCAACAGATACTGCAATAAAATATTTGCAGGCATCTGAAGAAGACTTTGAAAATGATCCTTTAGGGCTGACACTTTACAATTATTACCAAGACTTACAAGATCAATTATTTGAAGAGCAAAAAGAGCAACTAGATTTAATTGCAGAACAACAATATATTGATGAGCAAAGAGAACTTTCACTTCAATTAACTGAACAGATTATTGAAGAAGAAAACCCAGGTGCTGGAATCTATGCAGGATTCAAGTATGAAAGATTTGTAAGCAATTTGGATCTTGCTGTAAGAGACATCATAGTAAATCAGTTGAATTACACGGTTGATGTTTTTGTTGAAGCACAAAATGCGATGGATGAGGTACTAGCCAGTGGCGGAACTTATGAAGAAGCAAGACAGGCTTACTTTGAGAAAGCAACAATTTCTAGAGAAATGATGGAGGCATTAACAGTGAATCAGACTAGCAATGATTTTGTCAACGACACTAATTCTGAATTAGAACTAATATCAGAATCAAGTGTTAATGGAACAGAGAATTTAGTTGAAGAGGTAGATTCTGGACTAGTGCTAAATGTAAACGGCACTATGATCGATGTTGGAAAAAGTGGCTCGATTATTTATTTAAGCATAAATGGTACAATTTTTGAATTTTTTGTTAACGGAACTGAAATAACTCAAGTGACAAATTCCTCTCAAAATTAATAGGTTATTTCCAAATTTAGAAATCAAATCTTAGAAAAAGATTTGCTATTTATAAAATAGATTTTTGGCAGAAATCTTTAATCGTAGTAGGTGGATAATCAGTTAGGGCATGGGCATGGGCAATATAGACGTCCAAGATGTTAAAGAGAAAATTTTCCTTATGGGAATTACCGCAGGAATATTTTTGCCTATCAGAATGCTATTTGTAACATATGTCACTGATGACTGGATGGGAAGCTTAGGCCTTCTATCAATTTTTGGCATAGTTTTCATCTATCTTACTCAAAAACGAAAACTTGGACGATTAGGCAGTATTTTTGAAAAACAGATGAGAAAGACGATTGGCGGAAAAATTGGAAAATATATCGTTGTATTCTCAATTGTATTTTTGATCTACTTTGGAGCAAGTATATTTTTCATGGACAGAGGAAATTCCGTGTACTATTACGATAAAGAAATCCTATTTACAACATTACAGGACTATCACCAACTCACAAGGGATAATATTCCAATTGAGAAGCTTGTGGGACCAGTGCCATTAGGAGAAGATTTTGATGGCCTTGCCTGGGTTTCAAGTGTAGAGTATACCTTGTCGGTGTCACTTGCATTAATGAATGACGTATCTGGTGGAGTAATGGAGAATCTAATGTTCATAGTGTTTGTTGAACAATTTGAGGTTCTCGGAATTCTTTACTTTTTTAGAAGACGTTACAAACAGCCTGAGCAAATAAAGCCAGAATTGACAGCATAAGCACGTCTGGGTTTTACTACTTTAACCTTTCTTCTAATTTATTCCAATTTTATAAATTACAAAACAATCAAACTATAGCGTTGTTTGAAACCGAGTCAAATTGGTCTAGTTACAATTCGGATCTAATTGATTGTGTTAAAGTAAAAGCCAAACAAGATATTCGTCAGGCGATTACAGTATGTTCGTCATGTGGAAATCCATCCATAAATCCCACTAGTGATCATTATTTCCATGAGCAAGGAATGATTCTATGTGAAAATTGTTATTTGGATTATAGCTTGATGAATAACAATTGAAATTTTTCAGAATTATTTTGTAATATAGTATGAACAATTTATCAGTCCTACGCGCGTCTTATATTCAAAATTTCATAACATAAATCATGATGGTAAATATTCCAATCCCTTGTCCTCAATGTGGAGGAAAAATGTATTCTGCATGTTACCAATCAACATTAAGAATATTGAAAAACCGTTCTTGGCAAGTTTGTAAAGAATGTAACTTTGAACAAGATACCGAAGTTTTCAAAAAAACCCTTTGCTGCGCATAGCAGTATTTTTTATTTTTTTACTATAAATCGATTTTTCCTTTAATGTGTGAAAGTTCAAAAAGTTACATATTCATTCTAAATAGCGATTATTTTATGCATAGAATAAGTGATTAATTGATTCGAAGAGTAACAATTACGCTTGATCCTAGTCTTGAATCCAAGATTAGAAACATTCAAGCAAAAAAAATATCTGAGAGCAACAAAGCGATAAGCTTCTCAAATATCATAAATGAGGTTTTAAAGCAAGGTCTGAAGGATTTCCTTTAGTGGCTAGTTTTTTCTAACCTGTTTCAAGATTTTGGACCAATCTACATCTTCTTCATTTCCTTGGGCAATAGCATTTTCATACAAAAGATCATATGACCACCTTAAGATTTCGCCCCAAATTTCTTTGAGAGATTCTTCATCTGTCCAAAAAATACTTGTTTTCACAGCATTCATTGCAAAGATGTGATTTGCGTTTTTTTCTGGGTCTTTACTCCATTTTTCAATGACCCTATCGCAAAAATCTATAATGTCATTTTTTGATAGTACTAATCTATCCGGATCAAATTTATCATTCTTTTTTTGCACAATATACTATACACTTTCTAATATTTTTCAATTGTTAAACTAGCTTGGATTAGATTGGTTGTGAAAACCATAAGGAGGAAGATTGTAACTAAATCTTTAAGTCATATTATGCTCATACTATAAGATGTGACGAGACCATCAAAATTCTGCCATCAAAACATCCTAGAATTCATCAACTGCTTTACCAGAGTTTCATAACTGTTCTCGTCACTTTACTTTTAACAAACTGGGAATTGTTTTTCTTATTAAAACAAAATTAACCCGCAATTATAATAGAGTCCAATAGTTACGGCTCTTGTGGGCCTGAAAAAATACGTTGGTACAAGATTAATCACCATGTTTGGTGTCCTCATGGCTACACTTCTTTTGACAATCATTCTTGTTGGCTCAAATATGGATACAATCCTAAAACAAGGCGTTATTGTTCAAGTGCGAGCTGAAATTGCAGAAAATCCTGCAATCGCTAAAAGTTTTGCCAGTGTTGATGAGTTTGAGGCATTTGTTGATGAACAAATTGATCAGCGCACGAAAGCGCTTGGGTTAGACACCCCATGGTATTCTCCACAAAGAATTGGAATTACAATGTACAAGATTTTAGTTTTAGACTTTGGACATGCTACATTTTTGACAAGTGATTCTGGATCATCTGATGTAAAGGACATTTTATTAGAAAAACTTCCAAGAACAATTTTGCTATTTACAACTGCCACGATAATAATTTCTATAATTGGAATATTTCTTGGTGCGCTATCAGGAAGCAAGTCAGGTTCAAAACTTGACAGATTAACATCTACATTTGCAGTGGTTAGCTCTAGTTTTCCCGTATGGTGGATAGGAATGATTATGATTTTTCTTTTTGCCTTTGTTTATCAAATATTTCCTGCAAGAGCAACTCCATCTATTCCATCATCAGACCCAGGATACATTGCAGCTTTACTCTACCACATGGCACTTCCGCTAATCACAATTGTAATGATTGGATTTGGTTCGTGGGCTTATCTTGTAAGAAATTTTATGATTGGAATTATGCAAGAAGACTTCATCATGGCAAAAAAAACCATGGGGGTTGATCAGAAAAAAATCATTTATTCACATGCTTTGAAAAATGCAGCGCCGCCAATCATTACCATTTTAGCTCTTAGCTTATCAGGTTCATTAGGTGGAGCAATAATTACTGAAGCAGTTTTTGATTGGCCAGGAATGGGAAGACTATACTTTGAGGCAATATCTGTGATGGATTTACCAGTAATCATTGGAGCAACTTATGTTTTGACAGTATTTTTCCTCGCTAGTATATTTCTCGCCGATTTGTTGTATGGAGTGTTTGACCCCAGAGTGAGGACAGGTTCATGAGCGCAATAAGCCCATCAGAAATTAAACATGAGTTTCTCAGAAGCAAAATCGGCATAGCAGGAATTGGAATTCTTGTTATTTTGATTCTAGTATCTATTGTTGCGGCAATAGTCATCCCAGTTGAGACATTTCAGGAGTGGAATAATCCAAGTAGTTGGATTTCATTGCCAAAAACTGCAATTCCTGTTTGGGTAAATTATTTGCCAACAGAAAAAATTCCTGAACATAAAATTATTGATACACCACAAAAAAAGTTTCAAGAATTAAATGATATTTCAGTTGTTTCACATCAGTTTGATGTAAATTTTGATTATGATAGTTTTCCAAAGGACTTTATTTACGAATTTTCTGCAGAGTATACTGGCTCGCCCTTATTACAAATTTCAATAATTAGACCCGATGGAGAGGAGTTAGAGTTAATTTCAACATCTTTACCATATTCTAAAACAACAATCATACATAATGAAAGAGTTTTTTCAACTGATGAATCCATCAGAAAAAATTTAGAACTAAAAAGTGCTAGATTTGGTTTCTCAATTGATAATCTTTCAGCAGAAGACATTGTTTTTTCAAAACTAGAAACACATGAAGTGCTAAAAGGAGATTATGTATTTTTGGTAAATCTATACGGAGTAAAAACTCAAAATGACATTTTGGATTCAAGATTAATTGTAGGAGGGAAGGCATTTGGAATAATGGGAACTGATGAGCTTAGACGTGATCTTGCAGTAGGACTGTTATGGGGAACGCCATTAGCCTTGTTCATCGGACTTGTAGTGTCCATTGGTTCAGTTGGCATGGGATTATTGTATGGTGTCTATGCCGGATTCAAAGGAAAGAAAACCGATGAGGCATTAATGAGATTTAATGATATTATTTATGCACTGCCTGCACTTCCGTTTTTGATAATTCTTGCAGTGACAATTAGCAACAGTATTTTTCTAATAATTGGATTTTTAATGATTTTTGGCTGGGTTGGAATTGCAAAGGTGTCACGAAGTATGGCTTTGCAAATCAAAACCAAAGGATATGTTGAAGCATCAAAAATGATGGGTCAAAAAAACTCAAAGATCATTCTAAGACATATTGTTCCTCAATTATTGCCGTATGCTTTAGCCAGTGTAGCAATTTCTGTTCCTGCAGCAATAACTACAGAAGCAGGTCTAAGTTTTTTGGGTCTAGGAGATCCAACTTTTCCCACATGGGGGCAAATTCTTCATGATGCAAATGTTCATGGTGCAGCCCCAAGAGGACTGTGGTGGTGGATAATGCCCCCCGGAGTAATGATTGCAATTACAGGATTAGCATTTGTCTTTATGGGAAATGCTTTAGATGCCATAGTTAATCCAAAGTTAAAAAAACAGTGAACTAGAGATTGAATTTTCGAATTAATTCAATATTTGCATCGTTTAGTTTTATCGAATAGCATGCAGAATTTTCATTTTTTATTTCTGCCAGATTGTTTGCAAATACTTTTTTGCTGTGACCGTCTTCAGATGCAGTATCTGATTCATCAAAACAAATAGGAATCTGTTTCATGTTTAGATTATTTTTTAGAAGAAAGGCAATGAATTTTTGATAATTTTCAGTATCATACCACTCAATGTTTTTTTCCTTACTTACTCCAATCCATATCTCAATGGAATTCTGATAAAGTACCTTTTTTCTTAATTCTTCTAATGCCATTTTTCTTTAATGATTAAAAATCAGCTCGTTTCATCTTAGAGCCACATCTTGGACATGAACCACCCTTGTAACGATGGTTACAAACAAGGCAAACGTACTTTACAGCACCTCCGCCTTGATTTAATCCAAAAAATCCTCCACTTCCAAGACCTGAACCACCGTATCCACGCATTCCTCTCATGTAACGTTTGCGAAGTAATAATGGGAATGCGATAAAAATTGCTAATGCAGCTCCTAAACCATATGGAAAAGGTAGAAGCATTTGTAGACCAATGCTAATTCCTAATGATGCAAATAAAATTATCAAATAAGTTTTGTATGGGAACAAATCATTATCATTTTCTTAAAAAACCTTATAAAGTTTTGTCAATTTTTTCAAATTTTGTAATTTTTTCACTATACAACAATGATTTCAATTGGGGCGCCCTTACTATCCCACGCAAAAATATCATTGTCCTCGTATGGAGATTTTACTATTATTGAAACTAGACCAAAAAAATTATTCAAATCTGCAAGTGATGGTCTTCCAGTACCCTTTGGATGAGAATGTACAATTCCAATGTAACTAGAATCAAGAGGTAAAAATGAATGTGGAATTCCTGCAAAAGTTGTATCAGTATTAGAAAACGGCGCCATGACTAAGCTATCAACCACCATGTTACCTTTTTTGGATTTTCCACGTAAAATCAATACTGCTTCATTAGGATGTTTCATCTTACAATACGAAAGAATGCCATCTCTGACTTCTTTTTTTAAGGAAACCTTTCTTTCAAATTTTTCGCGTTTGAATATCAAGTGCTAGTGTCAAAAATTGGTTAGATTTAGTATTTATTGATTAATTGTGTATTTTGTAGAGGATATTTCTCTTAATTTCCTTTCAATGTCTTTTATGATATTAGGTATTTTGGTTTTAGATTCAGATATTTCATTTTCAAAGGTATGAATTTTGTTTTCAAGATCATCATGATCATTTTTTGCTTTTGATAATTCGTATTGTTTTTTTTCTAATTCAGAAATATTGAATATTTTGAGCTCATTTTGTAATTTTTGTTTTTTTGAATTAAATTCTAATATTCTATTGATGAAATTATCAAGGAGTTCTGTTGTTTCATCAATGTACATTACCGATTTTTCCACATCTTTTACCGAGACAGAGCCAGATTGGACTCCCTTTCTTGCAGATTGTAAAATTGTAATGATATCTGTTTTATTCTCCTTAGTTAGAACGTCAAATGGATTTTGAAGTAGTTTTTCCAGCAAAATTTTCTGTGGCTTATCAAGTGAACTAACATAGCCATATTTTGTTAATGGTCGTGAAATTTTTGTAAATTGCTGATCAACATCACTACTAATATGGGATTTTTCTGATTGCATATTGTCTATATTACCTTGGATTTCTTGGAATTTTGAGTACTCTTTTGAATCCTTTAATTTTTCAATTTCTTGTTGAATCAATTTAATTTTTTTAATTAAAGACTCTTTTTGGTCATTAAGCTCGATTAATCGCTTTTCTCCAGTTTGCTTATCATCGCCAATTTTGTTTATTTGCTCTAAATTATCTGAAATTGAAGTTATGTTTTCTTCCAAGTTTTTAAAATTGCCTAAAACAATGTGAAGCTCTTTGGCATCAGAATCCAAGGTAGAAAGAATAGTTTTTAATTTTTCAGCATATTTTTTTGCAAAAATATGAATCACTCTAGTTTGTCTTCCTAAAACATCACCAATTTTTTTTAAAACCTGAGATATTTCTTTGTCAAATTCTAAAACATCTGCATACGAATTAATTTTGTTAAAATCTGTTTTTGCTTCCTTGTTTATTGTAGATATCACTTGGCGTTTTCCTCTCATTACAATTGTTTTAAGATGTTTGTCTATATCTTCAGTTTTGAGATCATCTTTTTCTAGTTCCTTAACTATTCTAAGTAATTCTTTGAGTTGGTCATCAATTTTGTTTTTAAATGATTTGTATTCTGAGATGAGTGTTTTTTCTCGTAGAGATTTTATTTCCCTTGTGATTTTACTTACTTCAGATAAGTAAATTTGTTTTTCTAAAGGAATTATTTCAGTCTCTTGAGGTTTTTCTTTTTTCTTTCCCCATCCAAATACCATAATTAAATTAATTATTAGACCATTAAATGTGTTAGATTGATTTTTCATAGAACCTTTAAAAATTAGTTTAGAGAAATATGAAAAATGTCATCTCCAGAAGAAAAACAACATCATTCTGGAATTGTGAAAAAATCAACTCTTATTCATGTTTCAAAATACAATGCCTGGGAAAAAATTAGCAACATTGTTGGATTATCATGGGTGTTAGGCGTTCAAAAAACAATTTTTTTATCCAAATTAAAGCGAGGAGTAGGAGCAATTAGGAAAATCACTTTTGATGATGGAAACAATGTAGAAGAGACAATTGTAGGATGGGATGATGAAAATTATTTATCATATATTGCCACAAGTGGATTGCCTTTAAGGGCATATCATGCTACGATTTCAATAGAACAAATAGAAAAGAAAACAACTAAGGTTTCTTGGCAATCATTTTTTAACAGTGAAAAGATGACAAAAAAGGAATTTTCAGAATTTCAAAATTTTATGAATTTATTTTATAAAAATTCATTATCCAATCTAAAATCTTCTCTTGAAAAAAGCTAAAAATTTTTGTACACTAGATATTGTTTTCCTAAAATGTAAAATACCATTTTGAGAGATTATTCTTGTGAGTGATATTAGATTCACCATGATTGGAATTGGTCTTATTTTTGCTGGCTTTATTGTGTTAGGGGTTTTTGGTTCCCCTTATGCGGTTTCAACTTTGGAAGCAGAGGAATTTGGAGAGTGTTATGAATATTTTGAAGATAAACCTCCAGTTCCAGTTAATTGTGATGTGAAGATTCTAGACAAATCATTATTTTTTGGATTAGTGATTGGTTTGATTGGTGCTGGAATTTTTGCACTGATCAAAGGAGTTAAAGGAACTTGGGATCAGGATGTAAAGCCTGAAGACATGCTTGGCCCAGGTGGAGAAAATAAAGAAAAGCCGGATAGTTCGGATGATAAGGATTCAAAATAATCATCAGGTATTAAATTCTAAATCACCACAATCAAAAAAATTTTTTGTGTGTATCGATACACACAAGTGCGCCAGGTAAGGGATTCGAACCCCTGAGCGCTTGCGCGCAGCCGTTTTCGAGACGGCCGCCTTACCACTTGGCTAACCTGGCAATAATT
>JBHIUX010000003.1:0-24209 GCA_042138065.1 Nitrosopumilaceae archaeon | reverse complement strand
ATGATTGACCTTTGTATGGAGTTAAAACATCCCAATGAATTTTATCAAAAACAAAAAATTCAACCTCTGGACCCCAAAATGAATTATCAAATCCTTGATCCTTTAGATATTTTTCAGCTTTTTGTGCAATTCCTCTAGGATCTCTTTCTAATCTACCACGACCCATTCCCCAATAAACATCACATAATAACCTGGCCGTTTTACTTTCTCCCATCCAAGGAATTATTGCGTAGGTGTTTGGATCTGGTTTTAGAACAAGATCAGAATCATCGATACTTGTAAAACCAACAATTGAAGAGCCATCAAGTTTTGGTAATCCATCTCGCATCTGTTCTGGGGAAAACGTATCTGCGGAGATAGTTGTATGATGGAACCTTCCCGTTAAGCTTGAAAACTGTAAATCAATGAATTTTATTCCTTCATGCTGAATCTTTGAGAAAACCTCGTCAGGAGAATATGAAATTTGGATCGCTTTTCCGTGACTAACTTTATACGGCAATTTTATACTAAAGCTAAAACAATTACATCCATCATTTAAGGATTAGGTAAGAAATGTCGGAATCAAAAGAAATGGACATCAACTCATTGTATGGAACAGTTTTACGAGAAACTGAAAACGAATCCATTCAGGAAATCGATCCAAGCCTTTACACCATGATTTCAGATTTTATTGGAAAATTAAAGAGAGAAGAATACGACAACATTGAAGCAAAAATCAAGGATGAGCTTGTTAACATCACGACAAATCTTACCACTCTTCTGTTAAACATCCGACTTTCAAAGGCAAAAAATTCTGAAAAACTTGACTTTGGAAACCTTCTAGACGAGGAAAAATTTGTCCTTGATGGAGAGGAGGAACTTCGAGAAAGAACAGAAATGATTCTCTCAGCCACGCTAAATGGTCGTTCTAGGGTCTTAGAAACAATTTCTCAAAAAAATAAAACAAAATCCCTTGTAATCAGATTCCTCAAAGAAGTTGACCAAATTGTTGGTGCAGACCTTGAAAAGTATGGGCCGTTCAAATCCGAAGATATTGCCACTCTTCCATATGAGAACGCCCAAGCACTAATTGCTAAAAAAATTGCAATGAAGGTCAGATTGGAAGACTAGAAATTATACTTTGAATATCTCTCAAACACGAAATGTCACACCTTGATGTAGATGTAATTGATTTTCTTTTACTTACCGTCTATCCTGTTGTAGGGTTATTTGTTATTGAGATGATTGCAAGAGCAGTAAAAATTTCTTCATGGATAAAACTATCAATTCAAGCAGCTGCAATGACAGGATTTGGTATTGCTTATGTTACAGCAATCACCGCTCACTGGTTAACATCAATTGTTTTGTTTGCACTTGCTGCAACACTACTTTATCAAGCAAGACGAACAAAAATTGATCCTACAAAGGCAATGTACTAATCCTTGAACTTTCCAAACATCTTTTTGAAAAAACTAGGACCATTTTTTCCACCATCACGAATAACTTTTTTCTGACCAAATTTGCGTGCCCTAATAGACGTTAATTTGACACATCTGTGTTCCTCAGGAAGTCTGTGCTCTGCGCAAAAAGGGTCTTTACAATAATTGCATTCAAAAGGCATGTCAGTCATGTCTCCACAATAAGCACACTTTTCTGGCTTCACAAACTCATTACGTATTTTTCATTTAATAAATCAGCTCTGAAAAATTCTTGAGATCAACTAACTAAACATATTTACTCTGTAATTTGCGATTTCGATCTATCAGATGATCAAAGACAAGGTTGCAATTATCACAGGTGCAAGCAGTGGAATTGGTTATGCTACTGCTTTGACTCTTTCAAAGGCTGGTGCCAAAGTAGCTGTTGGTGCTAGACGAACTGATAAACTAGCAAAACTAGAGGAGGAAATAAAACAAAATGGCGGCGAAGTATTTTCACAAAAACTTGATGTTACACAAAAAGCAGAATGTGATTCATTTGTTAGTGCAGTCCTAAAAAAATGGGGCGCAGTTGATATTTTAGTAAACAATGCAGGACTAATGCCATTAAGTTTCATAAAAAATCTCAAAGTTGATGAATGGGATCAAATGATTGATGTCAACATCAAGGGCGTTTTGTATTGTACGGCCGCTGTGATCTCTCACATGAAAGAGAAAAAATCAGGACATATTGTTAATATATCCTCAGTTGCTGGAAGAATTGTATTTCCTTCAGGAAGCGTTTATTGTGCTACAAAACATGCAGTAACTGCATTAAGTGAAGGGTTACGACAAGAATTTAGCACAAGAGCAAACATTAGAGTTACTTGCATTGAACCAGGTGTTGTATCTACCGAACTAACAAACACAATCACAGATGAATCATTACAAAGTTTTGTAGAAAACTCAAAGAAAATGCAATCATTGCATGCAAACGATATTGCAAATGCAATTCTATATGCGGTAGAATCACCAAGTCATGTTAATGTTAATGAAATTCTTATTAGACCTACAACTCAAGAACGATAATTATTCTTCACGCTTCTTTTCTTTTGTCATATGATCTAAAAGAGCTCTAATCTCTGGTTGAAGATCTGTTGCATTTTTTGCCATATCTAATTTTTCTGGAAGTTTTTGTTTAAAATCATCATCTTCCAGCTCCACTTTTCTTTTTTGGATGCAATCAAGGTGATCTTCATTTGTTCCAGAAATCTTGTGGCAAATAGTACAGATCTTCATTACTTTTACTTTTAATCCTACGATTTAATAATTTCACGTATTTTTTCAGACGTATGGGGCCGTCGTCTAGCTTGGTATGATGCTAGCCTGGGGTGCTAGTGGTCGTGAGTTCAAATCTCACCGGCCCCACCACTAGTTTGTGTTTTCATATAACTTACTGAAAGATATCTGATATTCGAAATCTTATGCATACAATCGAAAATGAAAAAATCAATGAGATTTCTAACATCTCCCATCAACGTATTGATGATTGTGTTAGTGGCAGGAATGTTCGTTGGAAGTATTCCAGCATATGCAGGATCTGCAGCTAGCAGTGCAATTATGCAATATGAAAAAGGTATGATTTCAGAAGCAGAACTTGAACAAAGACTACAAGATATTGGATACAGTAACGAAGAAATTAGACAAGTCAAAGCAGTTTCTGGTGGACTAGAGCACCAACAAGATGACTATGTTCCTCAAAGTCAATCTGTGGTTAAAAACACTGTAGAGTCAAACCCAGAAAAAACCAGTAATGTAAGTGCAGATGAGGCCGATAACATTATGCTAGTTATGGGAATAGGTGGTGCCGCAACAGTTGCAGCAATCGCTATTGCATTCTCAAAAAAAGCATTAACTAGTTAGAAAAATTCCCAATTGCCCAATTGACATGGTCGTAAAATGTCTATGCCAATTAGGCTTAAAAATTATTTATTGGTATTCTTTTGTCTTTTGAATTTATTACATTTTTCTGAGCAAATTTTTAATGATTAATATTTTCAAAATACATTTACTAACCAATTGTATCAAACGTCTTCAAACTTTTCCAAAGATACCAAGTAGCTACTGTTCTGTAAGGACGCCATCTTTCAGCTATTTTTTCGATTTCAGCTGCATCAGGTAACTCATCAGCTGAAATGTAAAGCTGTACTCCTTTTCTTAATCCCAAATCACCAACTGGCAATACATCCATTCTCCCTAGAGAAAATATCAGAAACATCTCTGCAGTCCAACGACCAATCCCTTTAATCTGGGTAAGGCGCTCAATTACTTCCTCATCAGAAAGTTTTGAAATAGATCGCATTTTCAGTTTTTTAGCTTCAATAGCTTTTGAAAGCTCCTTGATGTACTTTATCTTCGGTCTTGAAAGACCAGTCTTTCGAAGCTTGGCATCTGATGTATTGATAACATCAATTGGTTTTGGGAATGATTTTTCATACAAGCGACGAAATCTATTTGAGATTGCTTTTGCTGCAGAACCAGCAAGCTGTTGTGTGATTATGGACTCGACTAGTGATTCATAATAATTTCTTGAAGTTCGAATTTGGTATTCTCCTACAGCATCTATAATTTTGGCAAGCTTTGGATCTTTTTTCAAAGCTTTAACGGCAGCTTTTGACATTTTACAATCTCAATACCTTCAGCACATCATCAAAACTTTCTCGGGTTTGCTCGTTTTTGTAAGCTCGTAATGCTTTGATCATATGATGTTTTGGAGGAATTTTATAGATTTTTTTAACAATTTTAGAAATTCCTGAACCAATGAAAATGGCTTGACAAGCTGCAGTAACATTTGAGACGCGTCTGTTTGTACTTGAGCTCTCAAAATCAATTAGAGTAGCTTTTTTTCCAACAATAACATGTTTTGAAATGCTACTAAGCTCCCCATGATCTAATCCTAGCTGATCAAGCTTGTAACAATCTTCAAGAACTTTTTTTACAATCTTTTTTAGTTTTGTAGCACTACCTTTTCCATTGAGTTGTTTAATCCAATCATAAATTTTTTCACCATCTAAATATTCCATAACCAAAAAATTTTTGCTACTTTTAATTACTGTAGGACCAGCTTGGGCTTTATTTGCAAGCTCTAACAACTTTGCCTCATTTATCATTCCATCACGCTGTGAATCTGTTCTACGAATCTTCACTGCCACCTTTTTTTGATTTTGCTTTGCCAAAACTACAATTCCTACATACCCCTTTCCGAGAACATTTAATTTTCCGATTAATGAAGCTCCCTCAAAACAAACACTCTTTATTTCCAATTTTTGTAATTCTTTAATTCTTGATTCTAATTGTTTTTTGTTTGCTTTTGGAAAACCTAGTATGTTAGAATAAGGCTGTTCAGCTAATTTATTAATTGGAAGAAAAGTTTGACGGGTCAATTAGTTTTTCAATGTTTTTTTCTTGGAGTTATTTTGAATCCTTTTTTGATATCAGCTTTTAATCCTTTAGGAATTCCAGACCTCTCTAAATTATTTTTTAACAAATCCTGTAAAAACGACTTGGCGTTACTATGTTTTCTTTTTTGTAATGACAAGATCTTTCCTTTATTGTTAATCCATAGCATTTCACTTTTCTTCGAATTCTTTCCAATAAAGCTAGCAGAATCAGCTTCTGAGAAGAATTCTGGACCTTCATGAACCCTATCTTTTGGAATATCCAAAGAATCAAACTCAAAGATTAGGCAGGCCTGATTTTTCTCATCTGAGAAGGCCATATGGCGTAAAACATTGAATCCTTCAACTTCCATTTGAGTAGAAAGAGCAGTTGCCGCACGCTTGATTTGACCCCAAATAATGTCTGGACTTCTAGGTTTGTAATTGAATTTTACCACAAAGCTATTCTTCAAAACTTTCTTTGAGCTTGGTTTAGTCTTAAAGAAAGAATCTGAAGGCTTTTTCAAAAACTCTCTGCACACCAAAACAAATTTTCCAATATTTTCAGTAGAAATTGCAGCAGCTAAATTTCTTTGATCATCAATTGGGTCCATAATTACAATCGGAGTATCAAATTTTTTAGAAGCATTTCCAATCACCTGATTTCGTTTAATTTTTGCAATTTTTTTAATTACGCCTTCAAAGCTTCTAAAATTGTAAATCAAAACTTCAGCAACATATCCACTAAATCCCTGTTTTGCAATTTCAGCACCATAGACATTATTGCATTTTAGAAATTCCTTTAACAGTCTTACATCATTTTTCATTTGTCCAGTAAGTGATTCTAACATAAATGCAGTATGAAATGAGGATCTATCTGCAGCACTTTGCCACTTTCCTTTTGGAACATCATAGCAAGGAACAACATTTACTCTGGTTCCTTTAACCTGCGCTTCAACGTAAGGATGCTCTGAATATCTAACATATGGCTTGTATTTTTTTAGTGCAGAAAAACCAATTTTTTGAGCAATTTCAGAAAATTTTTTTTCTGGAGTTGTTTTTTTAAATTTTAAAAAGATGTCGATGTCCGCTTTTTCTGGAAGCCAGGTTCCTTTTGCATAAGACCCACCAAATTCTACTTGAACAATTTGTGGATATTTTGAAACCTGTCTGTCTACTAAATCAAATGCAATTGTAGCAACTCTAGATTTTTCTTGTTCAAGTTTTTTTGTTGGAATTACATTCTTTCTAGCATCTTCAATAATTTTTTTCATTTTGCTTTTATCACCTGTAAATCAGAATAGTTGGGTCCATCTGGAGTCAGAACACTCTGCTTGAATTTAATCTCTGAAATTTTCTGACTGCCAAATTTTATTTTATTGTAAGTTTTCAACTTATCAGAAATGTTCCCAATCTTATTTTTAATTCTAAAGATTGTCACATGAGGCCGAAATGGTTTGTCACTATGAAATCCTAATAGTGACAGTGCACTTTCTACCTGTAAAGCCAATTTTTTCAGCTTTTCACCGCCTATTTCATCAGTTCCAACCCAAATCACTCTTGGAAAACTTGGCTTTGGAAAGGCACCAATCCCTTGAAATTGAACATCAAACTCTTCAAATTGTATAGAATTTAGAGCATCTTGTACTTCGGCAGATTTTTGTTCTGAAATTTCTCCCAAAAATAACAAAGTAAAATGAATGTTATTTACTGCAACAGGTTTTGCTTTAATGTCAAGCTCTGACTGAAATTTTTTGATAGAGCTTAACACCTCTTCATTATTGATTTCAGCTGCTACAAAAGTGCGCATCATAGAAAATGTAATGGTATCTTTATAATGATTTCCGGTAGCTTCATAGACTAGCTTAATGAATCTTCAACGATCTTGTCAAAATTGATAGTTTGTCTTACTGGAATGCCAGGAGCTGGAAAATCAACAATTGCAGTTGGACTAAAAGAAAAAGGATTTGAAGTATTCAATATGGGAGATGCTGTTAGAGCAGAAGCAAAAAGACGCAATCTAGAACCTACAGGAAAAAATCTTGGTAAACTAATGCTAGAGCTTCGTGAAAAAAACGGTCCTGGAGTTGTAGCCGAATTAACTCAGCCAAATATTACAAATTCAAGTTCAAATGTTATTGTAATCGACGGTGTAAGATCAAATCATGAAATTGAAGTCTTTAAAAAAATTGGAACTGTTAAATTACTTTTAATTGAGGCATCATCTGATACCCGTTTTAATTTCTTACATGAACGTGGAAGATCAGATGATCCAAAAACACGAGAACTTTTTGATGAAAGAGACAAAAGAGAGATTGGTGTTGGATTGAGTGGCTCTTTTGCATCAGCTGATGAAACCATTACAAATAGTAACATGACAAAAGAAGAACTAATTGAGAAAGCTTACAACATTATTCAGAGCTGGCTTTAATGAGAATTCCTGACTTTGATTGCAAAATAGATGCATATTGTACAATTAATCCCTCAGAAGATCAAACCAAGGTTGAACAAGCAATTTCAAACATTCTACCAGAAATTGAAATCCAAATTACTGGTGATTCCTTAAATGGAATGTCTGAAAATCTCGAAACCCTATCTAACATTTTTGAAGTAATTCATAATCGAAAAATTCAACGAGTCTATAGAAGATTTTTGAATAACAATCTTCGAAATGACTCTACTTGGTTTTATCTAAACAAACAAGCAGCATTTTCAAACATTGTAGCCTTGTGTGATGAAGCAGATGAATCCCCATTAGGTCCAATCAAAATAGTTCTAACCTCAAAAAACATTGAAGATGTCATTGATTGGCTTGTGTCTGAAGGCTAGACTTGTGAAAAATTTTCAAGCGGATCAAATCAATTTTTTTAGTTTTGGAATAAAATCACAGTTTTTTGAGCCTCCACCATGCTGATAAAAATGGCAATAATTGGGGCCATAGTACTTGGAGGAAGTGTAGTATTTGCAAATGAAATTAATCAATTTCTTCCAGAAACCTCGGTAAATCTACTTGATTCTGTAAAAAATGACTTTGGAAAAATCAAGGATGATACGGTTCAAAGTGCAGAAACTAGAGTTGAAGGAACCATAGTGACTGTAACTAATGAGGTAAATGAAATTCAAGAAAAATCTACTGATATGTTAGCAAAAGGTGCAAAGGACGTAACAGAATCTACACAAAAGAGCATCAAAGAAGTAACTGATTCAACACAAAAAGGAATTAAAGAAATTACAGATACAACACAAGAAACAATCTTTGGTGAAAGTGGAAATAATCAAAACACAAACTCAAATGAGGATGATGATAATTCATCAACACCTGTCAATTCCAATCCTGTAACACAAACAAATGAAAACACAATATCATACGAAACATTATCTCTTAAAACAACTCAACAATCTGATGATGATGTAATACTTCAGTATGAAGATACTTCAGGAAAAACAATCAGTGTTTCAGTAACATTGAGAACTACAGAACGAGAACTTTTCTCTGGAATATTTTATTCATCAATGTTTGAAACGCTTGTAAATGATGCATCAAACACTGCATATTTCATCGATATGATTGTAGAGCATGAGGAATATGGAACAATCTCTTCATCCGTTTACAATCCAAGAGATGCTCCAAACACCATAATTAATGGCGTATTTGCACAATCCCAGTCTTAATTTTTAAAAACAGAGACTAATTCTGGTAAGGCTTTAGCAGATGTAGTTTGTAATGATAAATCCATATCAGATGTCATTACAGTTGGTTCTGGATTTACTTCAATGAGAATAGAATTATTTTGTCTTGCATATATTGGAAGTGTATTTGCTGGAGAAACAACTAACGAAGTTCCTGCAATTACCATTACATCACAGGAATTTGCATGATTGATAGCTTCACCCCAAACATCTTGTGGTAGCCCTTCTCCAAACCAAACCACATCTGGTCTTAACATCTCTCCACACTTACAAATTGGCGGGAGTTTGTCAAATGTTGAAGTAATCTCATCCTTAAAATCACAAGCAGTGCACTTTATTCTGATTATGCTTCCGTGTAATTCTAAAACATTTGTGCTTCCTGCCCTTTGATGTAGCCCATCAATATTTTGAGTAAGAACTACAACTTTGGCGTATTTTTCAAGCTCAGCAATTGCTTTATGGCCAGGATTTGGCTGCGCAGCTAGAATATTTTTTCTTCTATCCTCATACCACTCCCATACCAACTTTGGATCTTCATAAAATGCATCAATGGTAGCTAATTTCATGGGATCATGTTTTCTCCAATATCCATCTTTTCCACGAAAAGTAGGAATACCACTTTCTTGAGAAATTCCTGCACCAGTAACAAAAACAATTTTTTGTACATTTTTTAATTTATTTTCAAAATCTTCAAACATGATTTTATTTTATTTCAATTTCAAGAAGATCTCTTGCACCAATAACGGAACCATGGATCTTTTTTGCTTCATCAACTAAAACAGATTCATCTTTGTATCTAGCAGAAAAATGAGTCAAAATTAAATTTTCAACATTTGCATTTTTTGCTAGCGTTGCAGCCTCTTTTGCTGTAGAGTGATGTGTTTCGATTGCTTTATCTTTTAATTCATCTAAAAATGTTGAATCAAAACTAAGATAATTACAATTTTTAAAAAACTCTTCAAGCTCTTTTGTCGGTCTTGTGTCACCAGAAATTCCAATTTTTTTACCTGGACGTTTTTCTCCTAACACATCTGAAGGTTTTACAACTTTGCCGTTTACCTTAATTTCATGACCATTTTGAAGCTGATTCCATAATTTTCCTTCTGGAATACCTAACTGTATTGCTTTTTCAGTATTGAATCTACCAGGCTTGTCCTTTTCCTCAAATCGATATGAATAAGCAGGAATAGAATGATTTGCTTTACATGAAAAAACAGAATATGTTTTTTCATCAACAACTCTTTCTTCTTTAATCGATGTTATCATGACAGGAAATGACAAACCAAAATTCAAAACTTTGATGTTTGCAGCAATAAATTCTTCAATTCCTTCAGGACCATAGATCTCTACCGGCTCAGTTCGTGTATGCATAGTCATAGTTTGTAAAAACCCTAGAATTCCTATGCAATGATCCCCATGAAGATGTGTCACAAAAATTTTCATTTTTTTATTCCATCCTAAACCTGATTTCAAGTAGGAAAACTGAGAACCTTCTCCTGCATCAAACATTAGGATTTCAGCATCTTTTTCTAAACAAATGCAAGTTAATCCCCTTTTTTCGGTAGGCTGAGCCCCAGAAGTTCCCAAAAACACAATTTTCATTTTACTAGAATCGTCCTTGTCAAACTTTTATGTCTATAAATTTCGTATTTTTTTGAAGGAATTAGCTTCAATCCTTTCTCAGATCCTTTTTTACACATTATTGCCAATCTTTTCTTTTTTGGAATTATTGAAACAAAATTTCGTAATAATTTTTCTGGAGGTTCAGATGTTTTTGAAGCTCTTCCATAAGGGAGATCAGTCACAATTCCATCATACTTATTTTCAATCTTGTTAAGATATTTGTAATCTGTATTGAAAACTTTGGAATCAAGTTGATTTTCTTTTAGATTCTTTTTGGTTAGATCACACATTTTTTTATCATAATCAATCCCAATAGAATGAATTCCCATTGATTCTGCCTCCAAAAGCGTAGTTCCTGTACCACAAAAAGGATCACAAAGAGTATCTCCTTCTTTAAAGCCTGCAAGATTAATCATCGCCCTAGAAAGTTTCCAATCAAGCTCATGAGGATGATTTTTCAGCTTCTTTAGCTGATCTTCTTTTTCAAATTCTGTTGAAAACCCAAAAAATCCCTGCGTATCAGTCAAAATCAAGTAGATGATTAATGCAGGGTTTTCTAAAGAAACTTTGGCTTGGGAAAATTTTGAAATCATATTTCCCATTGCGTCTTCTAAATCTGTGGGATCAAACTTATTTTCATTAAGATTAATGACTCTACACGCAAATGTTTTTGCTTCAAGTAAGAGTGAGAAATAACTATCATCTAAAAATAAATTCGATAATTTTTTTAATAGTTGACCAGATGTTTTAACAAATGTAGCTCGTTTTGCAATTTTTTGCCAAGGAGTTTTTGATTGAATTATAACAAGATTTGAAAAGGTTTGAGACTTTGCAAATCTATCATATGTTTTTGCAATGGCAATAACCTCATCTTGTGCTAACTCTACATTTTCTTTAGATACTACAAAGAAGCTTTCAGGCATTTACATCACTGTCTTAGCTATGATATTTGAAACATCTACTTTTGAGGTTGTACCTGGAATAGTATTTGTACTCACAATTCTTGAAACTCCAGCTTTCTTGATTCGTTTTTCAGCACTACCAACCAATAAGGCATGAGTACAAGAGACAAAAACCCGTCTGCATTTTTGTTTTTTCAAAAATTCTGTAGCTTTTATTATACTGCCCCCAGAACTAATCATATCATCAACTAAAACAATATCTTTTCCAACAACTGACTTTAGATCTGTTGAAATAATTTTCACTTTTCCAGTTTTTCTGTCCCTTTTCTTTTTTAATGCTATATGGTCTGAACCAAGAAGGTTTGCAAATTCTTTTGCGCGCTTTTTACCGCCAAGATCAGGTGACACAACTAGTGGTTCCTTCAAATTTAATTTTTTGAAAAACTTTACTAATTCTGGTACTGCTGAAATATTCTTTGCTGAAATTTTAAAATTTTTTAAACCCATTGTACTGTGGATATCAACAACAATAATTTTTGTTGCGCCCACACATTTGAACAGTTTTGCAATCAACTGCATTGAAACTATCTCGCCTGGAAGAAACTCTCTATCTTGTCTTGCATAACCCATGTATGGTACTACTGCAACAACATTGGGTGAGAACTGCTTCGCTTTAGAAATCAATGCCAAACATTGAAGTAGATTAGAATCAACAGGAGGATATGTAGATTGTACAATAATGATTTTGTTCTTTTTTGGTTTTTTAGAAAATGTAATCTTACTTTCTCCATCTGGAAAGGTTCGCAGTTCGGTGCTAATGTAAGTGGCCTTTAGTTTTTTAGCCAATCTTTTAGCCAAATCTTGAGATGCTTTACCGCCTATTACTGTAAATTTTGTCAATAAATCAACGTGATGAAAGGGATTCTTAAGTTTTTGAAAATTATTTTATCAAAACTAATCATCAGTTCCACCTCTGGAGATGTCCCCCGTTCCAAATTCATCCACTACTTTGTTACGCTCTTGATCTAATGAACCTATTTCTTCAGCTTCTCTCTTTTCATCACCTTGGTAAACAGTTCTGATTGGCCATGGAATTCTAATATCATACTTCTTGAATTCTTCGTACATTATCATTCGTATGTCTGTTTTTGTCTTAAACTGAGAACCATAATCTCTAACATAAACCCACATTGAAAAATCAAGTGAAGAATCATTAAATTGATTGAAACGAACTACTGGCTCACTAATATCTACATGTAAATTTTTATCGCATCCACAACTTGATTTGTTCTGTTCAATGTATGGACATCGTTTTTGAATAATTAGGTGCTTTCCTTGATCATCTACAACTTCTTTCATGGCGCGTTTACCTACTTTTACTAAAATTGATGCAACCTGTCTTGGATTATTAAGATAGGATACACCTACATCAACAATTGCGGGAACCATTTTTAGCTCTTTTGAATAATTAATAACCTGAGCATTAACAAGCTGTCTAGTTGGTATTACAGCTATAGATTCGTTAAGAGCATTACGTACATAAGTTACTCTAGAACTAATTTTATGTACATAACCATCATAACCTGTTTCTAATTTTATTCTGTCGCCTTCAACAAAGATCTTATCTTTTCTAATCATAATGTATGCAAACCAATTTTGCATTGTTTCTTGAAGAGCAAAACCAATTCCTATAGCTAAACCCCCTGTGGCAGTTGCTAATACAAACAAATCCACGCCCCACCAACTTACTACACCAATAATTACGGCCACAAAAATCCCAAGCGATAAAATTCTTGGAACAGCTACTGGCATATCCTTCAACTTTTTTTTCGCATATCCTGGCGGTCTTGCACCAGGTATTATAGGATCATAATCACCAGCACGTTTTTGTTCACGCCATGTATCTATCGAATAGATCTCTTCCATTTCTTGGCCTGTGCGCAATTTCTTACCTGATTCGTTTTTACCAGTTATACATGCTTGATAATATTTTTCATATTTAGCTCGTTCAGCTTTTTTCCATTCTTCAAAAGGATTTTCTACTAACTGTTCATAACTGCCAATTGAAGTTCCTTTACTTGTATGAAATCCTTCAAGATATCTCCGGCCTTCAACAGTTTTTAAATTATTTTTGAACTCTTCCTCTGTTATATCTTCAGGTGGTGTTTTTGGTGGTATCCATTTGAAAAATTTATGAAATAAATCCCCAGGATCATCTTTAAAACCACGACGTTCTACCCATGTAGCATAGTCTTCTTTTTCTAAGTTTGATTTTTCCCATTTATTTAGTGCTAAAGGTACTAGTTGTGCAATTGTGTAACCAATTACTAGAATGTTCATAGTGTTGAGAATTTTTGCAAGTACTTCACTTGCATTAGCTTCTTCACTATCTACATCCATTTCTGTTGTAACATCAAAAAGCTCAAAAGTTTGGATATATACATTTGTAGATGATACAAGTGCAATGGCAAAAAACGGCAACACTGCCACTCTAACAAATTTAGAAACATGAGGTCGTGAATAAGAGAATTTTTTTGACTTGGCCCACTTTGAAAATCTTCTATATGCTATTCCTATGCCAATAAGACCTATTACAATTACTATTAGAGCGATCTGAAATGAGGTTGATGAAGCTATAAGATCCCCCACTGAACTAAATTGTTCAACTTGCCCTGAAACAGTTCCAGCTATATCGTTTTCAGCCATGTTTAATCGCTAATTTTTAAAAATCGCCTAGTCTTATCTAGGTTTTTATCAATTCCCAATCACTAACCTTTAACAATGGTTAATGACCATTTTTACTCAAATGACCTTACAAGAATCAACTTGGAGTGAAACTGAATCCCCAAAAATTCAGTCTTATACCTTGGCAAATTTTCGAACTCTTCCACAAATTCAAAAACTTTCTGAAGAGCGCCAATTTGAGATGGAAGTTGTAGGAAATGTTCTTCCATTTAAGGCTAATAATTATGTTGTAGAACAGCTTATCGATTGGAATAACATTCCCAATGACCCAATGTTTGTTTTAACATTTCCGCAGAAGGGAATGTTAAAACCTAAACATTTTGAACAAATGGCAAACACTCTGCGAGAAGGAGCTGATAAAAAAAGAATTGCTGAAGTTGCAAATGAAATTAGATTACAATTAAATCCTCACCCAGCAGGACAATTAGAACTTAATGTTCCCACACTTAAAGATGGAACAAAACTCTATGGAATGCAACACAAGTATAAGGAGACATGTCTGTTCTTTCCAAGTCAAAGCCAGACATGTCATGCATATTGTAGCTTTTGTTTTAGATGGCCACAATTTGTTGGAATGGATGAAATGAAATTTGCAATGAAGGAAGGCGATCAATTAGTACAATATGTTAGTGAACACCCAGAAATCTCTGATATATTATTCACCGGGGGTGATCCAATGATTATGAAAGCCAGAATATTCAAAACTTACATCGATAAATTACTAGAAGCTGATCTACCAAATCTTAGAACTATAAGAATTGGTACAAAAGCGTTAGCATATTGGCCATACAAATTTTTGACTGATGATGATGCTGATGAAACACTACAAGTTTTTGAAAATATTGCAGACAAAGGGCTACACCCAGCAATTATGGCCCACTTTAATCATCATAAGGAACTTTCAACAGGTTCAGTCAAAACTGCAATAAAACGCGTTAAAAAAACTGGTGCAGAAATAAGAACACAATCACCACTTTTAGCTCACATTAATGATGATGCTGATATGTGGGCAGAAATGTGGAGACAGCAAGTTCAGCTAGGTTGTATTCCATACTACATGTTTGTAGTTAGAGATACAGGAGCTCAACATTACTTTGGTATTCCATTAGTAAAAGCATATGAAATTTTTAGAAATGCCTACAAACAAGTTAGTGGTCTTGGCAGAACAGTAAGGGGGCCAAGTATGTCTGCAACTCCTGGCAAAGTCCAAGTTGATGGAATTGTAACGATTAATGGAGAAAAAGTAATTGCATTAAGATTTTTACAAGGACGAAATCCTGATTGGGTAGCAAGACCATTCTATGCAAAATACGATGAGAACGCAATATGGCTTGATGATCTTAAACCTGCTTTTGAAGAAAAATTCTTTTTTGAAGATGAATTAAAACAAAAATATTCTGGCGCAAGAAAATTAGAAAAATCTTAACTATTTCTTTTTCTTTTTTGGTTTTACAGCATAGTATCTTCTTCTTATTGCCAGAGATAGTATAGTTCCTGCTGGAATTCCAATTATTGTTCCAAGACTAACATAAGGAGCTATGAAAAAATCTCCAACCCAAATACCTCCATCAGTTGTTAACTCCATGAAAGTTCTTGGACGCATTACTAATGAAACTGTTTTAGAATCAGAATTTTCTTGACCAATATCATCAATGTAGGTAACTTTAACTTGAAATGGAACATTGTATTGCGTATTGATTTCTTGAGAAGGTGTGATAATTCTAGATGTTACAGAGATTGGAACATTTTTTTGAATTGAAGAAAACATATGCAATGTCTCTCCTCTAAAATCAATATCTTGGGGAGGAATGATCTCCAATTTTACATCATTAATGTCAATATCCTCTGAAATTATTTCAACTGTAAATGGAAATTCTGCATTAGCAAATAATGATTCAGGAGTTACTGTGTGAATTGTCACTTTTGGCTGGTCTTTAATTAAAATTGGAACTGCAATGTTTGTCTGAGTTGGTGGTTGAGCTTCTTCACTATTTGCAAGTAAAATTTGAGAATATTCTAAATTTAAAAAATGAGAACCTAATGAAGCATCAGTCGCAATTTTAAAATCAACAGTTTCTCCATATGAGCCACCAGCTGCAATCTTTTCAATTTTTATTGAATTTTTTTCAACTGGAATGATTGCATTACTTGGGATAAATGTAAAAGTTACATCTTGCTTGTCTTCCCAACCATTGTTTTTGACTAGAAAAGAAATTGTAATCGTTCTGTCTATTACTGCAACATCAGGGTGTATGATCTCTACATCCATCCCTGCTTCCATCGTTTGCTTAATTGTGGTAGCATAGGCCATGGGAATCATTATCATGAAAAGCAGTAAAATTATTGATATTTTCAAAAATCTCATTTGAGCCCGTTTTTTCTGTGGTTTTTGGACTTTTCTATGTTACCTAGTAGTCTTGCCACAAACTTGTTGATTCATAAATCCCATAAAAGAAGAAACCTGTAAACTCGTGATATTATGGTACGCCAAGCATCAAATCAACAAATGTGCCCTAGATGTGCAAGAGGGAAATTAGTTACTGATAATGAATCTGGTGAGATGTTTTGTTCCAAATGTGGTTTTGTTTTATCTGAAAAATTACAAGAGTCTGGTCCAGAATGGCGCTCATTTACACAAGATGAACATGGGGACAGAGCAAGAGCAGGTGCTCCAACTTCTCTAACAATGCATGACATGGGTCTTGCCACAATCATCAATCCCGCAAACAGAGATGCTTCTGGCAAACCACTCACTGCCTCGATGAAAAGTACCATTGAGCGTCTTAGAACTTGGGATAGTAGAAGTCAGGTTCATGAACCAGTTGATAGAAACTTTAGACAGGCCTTCAGTGAATTAAATCGATTAAAAGATAAACTTGCAATTTCCGATGCTGTAATTGAGAAAGCAGCTTACATCTATAGAAAAGCACTTGAAAAAGGTCTTGTTAGAGGAAGATCAATTTCGGCATTAATGGCATCTGCATTATATGCAGCATGTCGTGATACTGCTACGCCAAGAAATCTAAAAGATGTAGAAATTGCTGCAAACATTAAACGAAAAGATATTGCAAGATGTTACAGGTTGCTTGTAAAAGAACTAGATCTGAAAATGCCAGTAACTGATTCAATTCAATGTGTTGCAAGAATTGCTAGCAGAATTGGAATAGCGGAAAAAACAAAACGCTATGCAATTCTAGTTCTTAAAAAAGCACAAAAAAATGAAGTCTCAGCTGGAAAAGATCCAATGGGTCTTGCTGCTGCGGCACTTTATCTATCATGTGTAAAAAACGGTGAAGACAAAACTCAAAGAGATATTGCTGAGGCAGCAAATGTTACAGAGGTAACAATCAGAAATCGTTACAAAGGTCTAAAAGAATCTCTCGATTTATAATTTATTTTTTTCAGACTCGCTTAGCTTCACAATTTTTGGCTCATCATCTTTTTCGGGAACGTCTTTCTCATCAGGAGATTTTTTTATAAATCCGCCCTCTACATTATCGGGAGGAGGAATATTCTTTGCCTTTCCTAAACCTATTGTGGTAATAATTACAGACGTCATTATTATGAAAAAAACAATTTGTGGGTATGCCTCTGCATTTGGTAAACCATAACTCAACGGAAATGTTGCTAAAACTGCTGCTGCAAGCCCTCTTGGAATCATTACCTCAGTAACTTTTTTGTCCAATTGTGAAAATCTCTTTGTTAATGAAACTTTTGTCACAATAATTCTTCCAACATAAATTGCAATAGTGGCTATAACTCCAAAAAACAGATATTCTAATTGCCCAAAGCTTGCAAGCAATCCAACAAACACAAAGAAAAATGCTCTTACAAGAAATGTTAATTGACTATGCATAGTGTCATCTGCCCCAATTTTTGGTAGTTTAAATTTTAGAACTTTAGATAAACGGCTCTTGTTTCCTAACATTAAACCAAACACTAGAGCAGTTAATGCACCGGATTCTCCAAATTCATTTGCCATGAAGAAAAGAACAAATAATATTCCTAGGGTCAGCATATAGCTGTGTTGAGCATTTGCAAGCTTTGTTGTTACATACATCCAAGGAATTCCAACACCTAATCCAAGAATAAGACCAACTGCAACTGCACGGCCAATTGTTTGACCTAAAAGATCCACATCAAATTGTGAAGTAAGAATTGCTTCAAACAAAATAAAAGCAATTATGGTTGCTAAAATATCAGTAATGGCAGATTCAAAACTAAGCATTGATCTTGTTTCTTCAGAAACTTGAAAGTTTCTTACAAGACCAAAAACAATTACAGAACTACTTCCGCCAACAATAGAACCAAGTAAAATACTATCTAACCACTCCCAGCCCAACCCAAAATGAGCAATCAGCATTACAACAATAATTGATACGGCAAAGCTTAGAAGCGCAAGAAGAACTGAAAAGTGCGCAGTTCTCACGATTTGTTTGATATCCATATGTAATCCACCATCAAACATGATGATTATCAACGCAATAGCAGCAAAGTATGGAACCACTTCCACAACAACGGCTGGTTGTATGATTCCTAGAACAGGACCAATAATTACTCCTAAAATCATCAAAAACGCGACATCTGGGATTCCGGTTCGTTTGAAAAATGCTTCACCAGCAACACCAAGGAAAATTGTTACTCCAGCAGCTAACAAAACAACTGGCGCTGATGCAATTGCTACATCGGTTCCTGAAAAAACCGCTACTGATTGTTGAAAATCCACCCAACTTTCTACAAGAAAATTTGATTCAAAATTTTCTTGCATTCCTGGAAAACTATTATTAAAATAAGATTTGAATAAATCCACTAGACTAAAAAATATCAAATTCATGTCCAAACCCTTCTGTTTTAGTCTACTTAAAAGGCAAATCAGTCAAGCTTGATTGGCATCGATGTTATTATTATTGAAAATTAGATACAAATTAAAACATAAGATTTTCAGTTTTCTAATTGAGTGCCACAGAAACTCTAAGAAATGATCATAAGCAAATTAAAAGACTTGAAAAAGTAATTTCAAAATGTTATCAAGCACTTTATGATGGAAAAGATATTCCATTTTCAGATATTGAAAAAATTACAGTTATAATCTCAGAATTTCTAGATTCAATTCATTATTCTAGAGAGGAAAATTCCTATTTTCCATGTGTAGCAAGTTATGATTCTTTAAAAAAAGAAATTAGAACTTTTTTGATTGAACATGAATTTGGTCGACGAGTAGCAAGGCAAATATCAAAACATCTTCAACGCTGGAAAAATGGCGAAGATGCTAGAGAGCCGGTAGCACGATTTCTAAGGACGTATTCAATTTATCTCATTGATCATATTTCAAAAGAAGAGAACTTTTTTGATCAAGCAGAACAAACAATACTTTCAAAAGAAGAAGAACAAGAGATGTATGAACAATTCAAATCAGTAATGAGTATTGCAAAAAAAATCGATGAGATGATTAAAGAAATTGATTCCCTTGAACAACGACCATGGTTCAAAAATCAATAATTATCGTAAGGTCTTTAAGAAGTAAATTTTTCTTGTAGATTGCAATGGCGTTTGTAATATGGATGACGGGTCTTCCTTGTTCTGGAAAAACCACAATTCTTAGAAAGCTGCAAGAAACAATTCCAAATCTTGCAATGTTGGATGGCGATGAGCTAAGAGAATGGCTTTCGCCGAAGGACTTTTCAAAAGAAGGAAGAGATGAACATAACAAAAAAGTGGCACACCTAGCTAAACTTCTTCTTAAACACCAAGTTCCAGTAGGAGTGTCTCTAGTTAGTCCATATATTGAAAACAGAGAAAATGCCAGAAAAATTATTGATGATAATGAAAAATTTTCAGAAATATACGTAAAATGTTCTCTTGATAAATGTGAAGAACGTGATGTAAAAGGAATGTATAAAAAAGCAAGAGCAGGTGAAATCAAAAATTTTACAGGATTAGATGATCCATACGAAGCCCCTCCAAACCCCGATTTTACAGTTGATACTGAAAAACAGACATTAGATGAAAGTGCTCAGTCAATTACAGAATATCTAAAATCAAAAAACTTACTATAGTTTTTGGAATTCACTTACTATTTTATCGTGAAGCAAACCATTTGTTACAAGAATTCCATTTTGATGGTTTACAATTTTGTTATTGTACGACATATCATTTCCTTTCATATCGGTCATTTTTCCACCAGCCTCAGATACTATGCAATAAGAGGCACAAGTATCCCACTCTTTTATTTTGTCAGTTGTTGTTAGATAAACATCTGCATCCCCAGAACTAATCTTTCCAACCTTAAGCGAACTTCCAACACTGGTAAAATTTGAAATCTGAAGTCTTTTCAGTAGGACTTTTTCATTTTCTGAAAGATGGTGTCTGCTTCCTACCGCCCTACATTTTTCTAATTCAGAAACATCACTAACTGATATCTTTTCCCATGAAGCATTTGAAAACTTCCAGGCTCCAAAACCTCTTTGAGCCAAAAATAATGTTTTTTCTGTAGGCCAATAAATAATTCCTAAAATTGGTTTCTTATTTTCAATCAGTGCTATCATTACTGTGAATTCTCCAGTTCGGTTTACAAAATCAGTAGTTCCATCGAGCGGATCAATTATCCAAATTTTATCTTTCTCTAATCGTCTTTCATCATCCTTGTCTTCTTCTGAAAGTATATCGAAATTTGTTTTTGAAAGAATATTTTTGATAATCTTATTACTTTTCAAATCCGCTTCCGTAATAGGCGAATCATCTTTTTTTACATCAGAAGAAAAATCTTTGCTATAAATTTCTAGAATTTCACTTCCAGCTTCTATTGCTGCATTTACAGCAATTTGCAGCTCAGATAGATTTGTCTCAAAAGGAAGTTTGGGAACATCCATAATTATTCAATTTTATTTTAGGTGGTAAGTTCGGGTTTTAAAGTCCAGACAATCCCCAGAACTACAAATGGGACAGAGATGATTCCAACTATGGCCAAAATACTAACAAATGCATTTTCAGGGATATCAGGATTATTTACAACCCATGGTAATGGCAAAGTAACAACAAACCAAATCGCTGCAAGCAAAATTATCAATTTAACCTTCTTTTTCTTTTCAGGCTTCATCAACAAAATTTCCTTCTGATGATATTAATTGGTTTGAATTAGAATCATGAATCATGAAAAGTGATAGGATCATTTTACAATTCATCAATTTACGCATGAAATATTCATTATTTTACTATAATTTATTGTAAAAATTTATGTTAAATATTAAATACTTTAAAATCATACATAAAATAATGCCGATGGATATAATTTCTATCGACTAAACTAGCGTGATCCCGCAGAACAAGCTAGGCGTCAAGCGCAAAATCTTGACAAGAGAGGTAATCTCTCAAAGTTCTGCTGTGAGGGATCACGCCACCTTGTTTTCTTTTATTTTTGCCTTTTCAAAAAAACAGATACTGGACCATTATAGTTTTCATGCGGGTTTATTGTAATTTGCACCTTTTGAGCAGAAGAAACCTCAATTGTTGATTGCTCATCTCCAACATAGCTCCAAGTATAATATTGAGAAATTCCGGTTTCATGAGATTCTGAATTTAGCACAAATTTTTCAATGGAATAATGACTAGGTCCAGAAAGTGAAATTGTCAATGTTTTGGGACTGTCTCCATTTGGGACAAACCCAAATTGATAACTACCCACATCAATTTCAAATGAATCAGTAAAAACTCCATTTTCATACATCTCAGGATCTGCTAAAGTCACATGAAAAACATTATCTGATTTGTTTACATCTGAATCTAACCCAAGAAATACAACTAAAATTATTATGCCAATAGCTGATGCAACAGCACCACCAATTTTTGTATTCAAGTTATCTCTATAAAATTTTCAAGAATATTAAATCTAAAGTTTGAGTTCTTCTTTTAGACCTTTGTAACGATTTCTGATTGTTACCTCTGTAACTCCAGCAGCTTGAGCAATGTCTTTTTGAGTTTTGTTTTCTCCCATCATAACACATGATAGATAAAGTGCCGCAGCAGCAAGACCCATTGGATCTTTTCCAGCTGAGACTTCAATTCTTGTGGCTTCATCTAAAAATTCCAGAGCCTTTCTTTTTGTCTTTTCATTAAGATTTGCAATACTAGCAATTCTTGAAACACATTTGATAGGATCCACCACCGGCATTTTCAAGTCTAATTCTCGAAGTAGTAATCTATAGCATCTTGCAACATCTTTTCTTTTGATGTTAATTCCATTTGCTACATCTGTTAATGTTCTAGGAGTTTCTGTATTTCTACAAGCTGCATAAAGTGATGAAGCAACCAGCGCCGGAATTGATCTTCCCCTTACAAGACCTTTATCCAAAGCCTTTCTGTATATGTATGCAGTTTTCTCAATTACGGCATCAGATAATGCCAACTTGTCTTTTAATCGGTCTAATTCACTGAAGGCCTGTCTAAAGTTTCTATCAACTGGTTCATGAACCTGACTTCTACTATCCCAAGTTCTAAGACGCTCAATGGTACTTTTCATCGAGGCAGTGAGTGGTTTGCCAGAAGCATCTCTGTTTGCGGGATTGATGATTGTGGCAAGACCCATGTCATGCATTGCCAGAGATGTTGGAGTTCCAGCCCTTGCTCTATCTCCATGTTCATCCTTTGAGAATGATCGCCATTCAGGACCTTCCTGTTCAGTTCTATCTGAGGCTACAAATCCACACTTTGAACAAAACATTTCGCCAGTATTATCATCAGTGAGCATAGAACCTTTACCGCATCTTTGACACTTATCGCTAGTTCTAATCATCTGAGTCATAAAATCTAGAGATGGTCATTTTGATAGCTGATAAAAAGATTGAGTTAATTCACTAAATTGGCTAATTTCGGCTAAAAAACAATATTTAAATACATTTTTTTCAACCTCAAACATAAAATGGTAAAATGTCCGCTTTGTGGTGAAGCCTTGAATAATGATACTACGGTACAAAATCATATCAAAAAGATTCATCCTCAAAGAACAACCGTTTTGAATCTGTAATTGCTATATTCATGCAATTTTGTACATTTTTTGTTAGTGAAATTTTATGGACTGTGAACCATATTTCACATCGGAAATTAATAGTATAGAATTAGAGCACACCTCATGACTGGTTTTCAGAACAAGTGGTCTAAACCACCAACTCCCGGATTTACAGAGAGGATTAATGATGCCCTCAAACCAAAGGGTCCACTAAAACCAAGAGTTCAGACTGCCATAAAGAGATTGCAGGGCCAAATTTCTAAACTCGATAACATGCTTTCAAAACTAAAAGAAAGAGATGAAAAAATTTTCCAAAGAGTTGTTATTGCTACTCAACAACATGACACTCAAACAAGCAAAGTATTATCAAATGAATTAGCTGAAATTCGTAAAGTTTCAAAAATCCTAGGAAATGCTAGAATGGCATTAGAACAAATTGAATTACGATTAACTACTGCTCATGACCTCGGTGACACCGTAGTGACAATCATGCCAACAATTGGTCTAATGAAGAATCTCAAATCATCACTCTCAAAATTCATGCCCGGTGCTGATCAAGAGATTAACAAGATGGCAGAAATGTTAGGAGGCCTAATGACTGAGACATTCTCAGGAGATGCAACATTTGGAATTGATGAATCTACAAATGCCGAGTCTGACAAAATTCTACAAGAGGCAGCAGCAGTTGCTGAAAGCACCGTAGATAACAAATTCCCAAACACCCCTATGGATTCGGAGATTCCCTCTACAACTTCACGATTTATGTAAAATCGTTTTCTAAAAAATAGAAATCTTGATTTATTGAGGTCTTGATTGTTTAAAACTCTGAACCTTTTTACCTTCAGAATCAACAACACTATCGATACCAGATAATTTGTTTTTTAGATCATTTATGATATTTCCTACCTCGTCGGCTTCACCTTCTACCTGACTTCTCTTGTTTGTCAAATCCTCTATTCCCTTATTTTCTTCATCAATGTATTCTCTCACCTTGACTAATTTTTCTTTTAGATTCTTAATATCAACAGATTCATCTTCAATCTCTTTTTCTAGCTTTGTTCTTTTATCTTTTAGATTTTTAATCATAACACCAACATAATCAATCGCCTCCTCAAGTTTCACTCGTTTATTCATCAGAGCATCTATCCCAATGGAACTGTCTGATGATGATTGAGGTTCAAAGGATTGAGTTTGAGGTTCCGGTTGGGGTGCTGGTTCTGGTTCAGAGGTTTCCCCAGGGACCGGTTCAGGCTCTGGTTCAGAGTATGATTCTACTTCAGGTTCTGGTTCGGGCTCTGGCTCAAAAGCTGTTTCAGAAGCTTCTTCTTCAACAATTTCTCCCCCTTCTTCATCTTCAACTCCCTTCTTGAAGCGATCAAATAGTCCGACCATGACTTATTGAATCGTACATAAA
>JBHIUX010000002.1:0-30910 GCA_042138065.1 Nitrosopumilaceae archaeon | reverse complement strand
TACCTTGAATCTCAACATCTCCAGAAGTTACTAGAGCGCCCATCGGTCTGACAAAACCTGATGAGCCTGTAATACTTGTGAATGCAACTTTCTTTCCAATGACATCTTCAAGAGAATTAATTGAATCATTATCAGCCTTTGTCCAAACGGTGGCCTGATAGTTTACTTTTCCTTGAACCACTTCAGCTAATACTGCTTCTGCCCCAGTTCTGGCATGAGTAATCCAAGCAGGTCCAGTATCCATAAAGGCTGCATCAATATGTCCAAATCTCATTCCTTCAATTATTGTCTCATAATTTGTTGGGACAACAACTTCTACATCAACATCAAGTTTTTCTTCAAGAAATTTTTCTAATGCTTCAGCTTTTGGAGTTAATTCATCTGCTTTTTCTACTGGAATAAATCCAATAGTTATTGTATCAACGTCTGGTTTTGACTCGCCAGGAACTTGAATTATTCCCTCACCAATCAGAAATTCCATTGCGTTAAGAAATTCAGTGTCACTGACATTACCATCCACCCAGAAACTTGCAGTATTTTTTATCCATGAAGGAACTGAGTTTGATTCAGCAGAAACATTTTGAGTAAAAGTTGGTATGCTAACAAAAGAGCCAAACAATGCAACTGTGATTATTGTTAGTATGATTGTTCGATTTTGCATGTAAATCGAAATCTTAGGAGTAGCTAACTAATTTAAAGTACTACTTGGTTCTAAAAACTCATTCTAAGAATTTAGAATAAGTCAATCTTTTTTTGATTTTTGGTTTGGGTAAAGACTGAGAACTGGTTCGTCATCAGATATACTAATCTCCACTTTTCCAATTCTACTTTTGTACAATTTTATTTTCTTACCTTCGTTAGAAATCACATACTTTTCAACAACAACAAGTGTGAGATCCTCTAAATTTGCTAGAGTTTTGTAAACAGTTGATAAAGAAAGTTTTAATTCATCAGCAATCTGGGTCGCATCTTTTGATTCGTTCTTTACTGAAAACAATACAGCTCTAGTACACACATTAGTTAACGACTCAATGATTTTTTGAGTTATGTCAAATTCGCTTAATTGGATAATGTTTGGTTTTGTCATTTTCATCACTAATTAGGAATAAGATTCAATGAGGGCTCTGGTTTCTTAATAGTAATGTCTGCCTTACTAATTCTGCTTTTGTATACTTTGAATTTACGGCCTTTATCTGAAATTAGCCATTTTTCTACTTTGATTAACGTTAATTCTTCTAAATCAGTTAATTTTTTGTAAACAGAACTTAATGGAATTTGTAATTGATAAGACAAATCAGCTGCAGTTTTTCCTTTTTTTATGGTTGAAAAAAGAATAGCCCTAGATTCAGCATCAGCTAATGCTTCAATCACTTTTTGTGTTACATCATATTTTTTTAATTGAGGCAACGGATGTTTTCGAGCCAAGCAAATAGCAAAAGTTTGTAGAATTATTTAAACGACGTGGTTTTATTCTAAAAACTTAGAATAATATCAGTATGTTTGTGTCTGAACTGGTTTGTCAGGTTGAATTTTTTGCCAGAATAATCCAAGAATTATTCCTAAAGCAATCCAAAATACAGATACAGCAATCACAGACATTACCCTAAATCCATTTACTAGTTCCATAGGAGCAGTTATTTCATCTGGATTAGGTGGCATTACAATAAACATCACTGTCATGAATGCCGCATAACCAATTACTGAAACAAGTTTTTTTCTTCCTTGGAATTTTTTTGATAGTTGATAAAAACCAATCACGGAAAAGCCTGAAATTGCAATAAATCCAAGATATAATGCAGCACGCAAAACAACGGTTTCAGTATCTCCTACAGTTGGAGGGTTTGCAGGGTATTTCAAAAAAGGTATCAAATAGATTGCAAGCCACATTATTCCAGCCAGAACCAATGATTTTTTTACATTATGTTGTCCTGGCAAAATTGTTCGCGAATATGCAAAAACAATTCCAAACAACGCACCAATGGAAGTACCAAGAATTGCGCCAGCAAGAACTTGACCACCTTTTTGCCAATCACGGTATGCCGAGTATTCAACCCAAAATTGAGGAGTGTCTTGTTCTTCACCAGAAGCAAATAGGTTTTGATTCTCAATTCCAATTGCTTCGTCAAGATAGGGTTCAACTATAGCCAAGTTTGCAGCACCGTGAATTATTCCAGCAAAACAACCTGCCAACAAAACAATACCAATGAAATGCCCAGTTTTCATATGATCACCTAATGACAGGGAAAACCTGCAGCATGTCTCATGTCATGAGTTAACTCATGAATGAAAAGTTCATCAAACGCTTCTGCGCCTTGGATAATACTAAACAAATGTCCCTGATCATAACCCACAATAAACAAGCCAACACCAAAGATTACTGCAAGAATAGCAACTGCGAAAATTGGAACTTTAGGTTTTGAAACAGCAATCTCTTTAGAGTGTGACATGTATCGACAATAATTTCTGATTATTTAAATTCTTACAGCTACCACAAATTTATAGAATAGAAAATGCCGATCATTAAATGAGAAATTATTACATCTTAGCTATTCCAGCGATCATAGGAATTTTTGTTGGGGCATATCTAGGAATTTCAGAAAATGGCCATGGTGATAATAATGAAACTCTGTTAACTGCTCAAAAACTTGTAAAAAATGGTTCTCCGGTTGTTGGAGACCCAAACGCGCCAATCACAATTTTGGAGTGGGGGGATTTTCAATGTACATTTTGTTTCAGATTTCATGAATCAAGTTTGAGTATTATTCATAAAGAATACATTGAGACTGGAAAGGCAAATTTAGTTTTCAAGGACTTTCCACTAAATGGACCTGATTCTATTCTTGCAGCAGAAGCAGCGTATTGTGCTGAGGATCAAGGAAAATACTGGATATTTCACGATGAATTATACACAAATTGGGCAGGGGAGAGAACAGGATGGATTTCAAATGAGTCACTTAATCAATTTGCTACTACTTCAGGTTTAGATATAGAAAAATTCAATTCATGCCTTGATGATCACAAATATAGACAAAGAGTGTTAGACTTGGAACAATTTGGTAGAGAGATTGGAATTGATGCCACTCCATCATTTTTAATTTTTAATGATGAGAAGATTATCAAAATTAGAGGGAATCAGCCAATAGATGTTTTTAGAAAAGTAATTAATGATTTGAGCAATACTTCTGCTTGACATAACTAATATGCAAAGGATGGAGATGTTCTACTAATGGGAAAAATAAAAATTGAGAAACATGATTCTGTGAAAATGTACAAGATTAGAAAGACATTAAATGAATTATCTCAAGTTTCTGGACACGGGACTGAATTAATTTCCGTGTATGTTCCAAAAGGTAAACAATTACACGAAGTAATAACTCAATTAAAAGAAGAACAAGGTACTGCAGATAACATAAAATCAGATCTTACACGAACTCATGTAGTTGATTCACTGGGAAAAGTCATTCAAAGATTAAGATTATACAAAAAAACTCCAGAACGTGGACTGGTGATTTTTTGTGGTGCATTACCACGAGAAGGTGGGGGACCAATCGGTACAGAAGTAATTCAAGCCTTTGAGTTAGATCCTCCAAAAGATCTTAAAACATTTCTTTATCGTTGCGATGATCATTTTCATGTTGACATTTTAAAAGATATGCTAAAAGACGATAACCTTATTGGGTTTTTAGCAATTGATGCAAAAGATGCTGGATGGGGATTACTTCATGGAGATAAAATCGAGGTATTATCTGAAACAGGTTCTGGAGTTGCAGGAAAGCATAGACAAGGTGGACAATCAGCAAAAAGATTTCAAAAACTTCGAGAAATGGAATTAACTTATTATTTTAACAGAGTTGCTGAAACTACTAAAGAATATTTTATTGATATTTATCCAATCAAAGGACTGATAATTTCAGGCCCAGGTCCTACAAAAGAGGATTTTGTTAATGGTAGTTATCTAGAATATCGTTTGCAAGAAATGATCATTGCCACTATTGATTCGTCATATTCTGGTTCTGAAGGAATAAGAGAGGCGTTTACTAAAGCAGGTGATATTTTATCAGACTATAGAATGGTAGAAGAAAAACAAATTGTTGAAAAATTGTTCCAACATATCAATTCACATTCAGGGCTAGGAACATACGGTCTAAAAGAAGTAATTGAATTATTGAAAAACAACGTAGTTGAAACATTAATCATTACTGACGATACAGATCTTAATAGAATCGAAGTAAAATGCAAAAGATGCCAACACACTCAAGAAGAGATTGTTGAACGACCAAATGTAATTCCAAGAAAAACAAAGTTACTCAATTCTCCATGTCCTAATTGCAAAGCAATGGATTTAGAAGCAACAGAAGAGGACATTGTAGATTATCTGGCCTTAATTGCAGCAAAGACTGGCTCAAAAATTGAAGTCATTTCTGGAAAAGCAGAACATGGGGTAATGCTATCTAGTCTGGGAAAAATTGGCGCAATGTTAAGATACAATCCGGGTCATTCTGTAAGTAAAACCTAACCTGATTCTATCAGAGTTCTAATTTTTTTTGCAAGCTCACTTAATTCATTGTCGTTTGAAATTCCGCGTTTTGTCCAAATTGTTCCTTTATGATCATAGCGAGGAATGATGTGTACATGTACATGTGGAATTATTTGTTTTGCAGCTCTTCCATTGTTTTGTCCTAAACTAAATGCATCAGCATTTGTGGCTTGCAAAACACCGTTAACAATTTTTGGTACTTTGGAAAAAAGTTCACCTACCTTATCAGCTGACATTTCAGTGATTCTTTCATGATGTTCGCGTGGAATTACAAGACTGTGGCCAACATCAATTGGATATCTATCTAAAAATGCTACGTGAGAATCATCTTCATAAATAAAATGTCCAGTTTTTTTTCCACCAATGATGTCACAAAATAAGCAATCCATATCAAAATCTTAATTTTGTTTAATTTATTGTTTCATCGATTAAGTTAATTAGGGTAATTTTTTGAATTTGATTGTTATATGGGTAAAAAAGCAAGAAAAGAAAGAGAGGAAAAAAGAGAAAGTTTTGCAGCAAAAAGATCTCGTCAAAAAAGAAAATCAGTCTTGATGGCAGCTGGAGTTTTAGGAGTTATTGCAGTAATTGTTGGATATTCAGCTTATGCATTTGTAAATATGCAAGGTGCAGGTCCTGGCGCACCACCAGGTGCAGGAGCTCTTGGAGATGAACACGAACATATTTCACTTTTAGTACGAATTTTTGGAGATAAGTTTGATTTTTCACTTCCAGCTTATCAAATAAAGAGCAGTTGGATACATTTTGAAGGTGCGGATGGAAATACAGTGCATCGTCATGCTAGTGGAGTAACTATGGGATATCTTTTCGAATCACTTGGGCTAACATTAACTGATGAATGTTTTATCTTTCAAGATGGAAGAGAGTTTTGTACCAATGAAGATTATTCACTAAAATTCTACATTAATCATCAACCAGTTGACAGTATTTTAGACTATGTAGGAGAAGAAGATGACAGAATTCTGATTTCTTATGGCAATGAAACCCCAGAAGAAATCGATGAACAATTACAAGAATTAGATAGTCAAGCAATTATTAAATAAAAATCAAAAGTCTAAATTACAGCAAACATAATTGGTGATTGTTATTCCATGGAAATTTCTAGTAGAAATGTAGTCGAAGGAACAGAAAGGTCTCCCAATAGAGCAATGTACAAAGCTATGGGATTATCAGATGAAGATCTTAGTAAACCATTCATCGGTGTGTGTCACACTGGAAATGAAGCAACCCCTTGTAACATACACTTGGGCAGACTTGCACAAAAAGCAAAAGAGGGAGTAAGTGATGCAGGAGCTACTCCTCGGGAATTTAGTACAATTGCAGTAAGTGATGGTATTGCAATGGGTCATGAAGGAATGAAATCTTCACTTGTTAGTAGAGAAGTTATTGCAGACTCTATTGAATTAATGATACGTGCACATCAATATGACGGAATTGTCGGCATAGCAGGTTGTGACAAAAGTTTACCAGGAACAATGATGGCAATGGCACGTCTTAATCTTCCATCAGTATTTGTTTATGGGGGAACCATAATGCCTGGAATTCTAAATGGCAAAGAGTTGACAGTTGTTGATGTATACGAAGCCGTAGGAGCATATGATTCAGGTCAAATCTCTCTTGAGGAATTAAAGAATATAGAAAATGTAGCTTGCCCAAATGCAGGTTCTTGTGGAGGAATGTTCACTGCAAATACAATGGCATCAATATCTGAAGCAATTGGTCTTGCATTGCCTGGAAGTGCCAGTCCACCAGCTGAAGACGACAGAAGAGAAAAAATGGTATATGACACAGGAAAAGCGTGTGTTGAGCTTTTAGGGCAAAAAATTCGTCCTAGAGACATTCTAACTTTTGAAGCATTTGAAAATGCAATTACAATGCTAAATGCTGTTGGGGGTTCAACAAATGGAATTTTACATTTGTTAGCGTTAGCAAACGAAGTTGGAATCAAATTATCATATGATGATTTTGAACGAGTAAGAAAAAAGACTCCTCATCTAGCAGATATGAAGCCTGGAGGAAATTATGTAATGAATAGTCTAGATAAAATTGGTGGAATACCATTTGTATTAAAAAAACTGCTTGAAAAAAATTTGATTCATGAAAATGCTATAACGGTTACTGGAAAAACAATCAAAGAGAATTTAGATGGCATGACAATACCTACAGTACCTGATCAAAAAATTGTAAAGTCAGTTGAAGCCCCAATACATAATGTTGGGACCGCATTAATTTTGAAAGGGTCTTTAGCACCAGAAGGAGCAGTGATTAAAACATCTGGTGTAGAAATTTCAAAATTTACCGGAAAGGCCAAAGTCTTTGATAGAGAAGATGATGCATTTGATGCAACAGCTAAAGGTGAAATTGAAGAAGGTGATGTGGTAGTAATCAGATACGAAGGACCGAAAGGAGGACCTGGAATGCGAGAGATGTTGGCAACAACAGCAGCACTTGTTGGTCAAGGTTTAGGAAAAAAGGTTGCAATGGTAACGGATGGCCGATTCTCTGGAGGAACCAGAGGTTTTATGGTAGGCCATGTTGCCCCAGAAGCCTTTGTTGGTGGTCCAATTGCGCTTGTAAAAAACGGAGATGAGATTAGTATAGACACTGAAACAAATAGTATCAATCTTAATGTTTCAGAAGATGAACTTCAATCAAGAAAAAAAGAATGGAAACAACCTAGTCCAAATTATACAACTGGGGCGTTGGCAAAATATGCATCATTAGTTGGTTCTGCAGCAGAAGGTGCGATTACAAAACCAATTTAAAATTAATAATTTAGATGAACTTCACAAAAAAATTTAGTTTGATTTAGAACTGATTTAGCTGTAATGGAATAACCATCACCTAGTCCTTTTTCACATACATCACATTTTACCATATTTGCAGATGAATACATTGAGAATTTTTTGTTTGAAAAGATAATGTCTTGAATAATGGCGTTTTTTGGCCTCATGTCAAGTATTTGACTCATATATCTAAAACACAAAGATCGCTTATAAAGGTACCGTACCATACGGTAATAGAGTATGAGGGACTCCCAAAATTGGGGCAATTGGGCTTGGAGGGCAGTCCCCCCTCTCTATGAGCAAATATAGGAAAAAGGATCTCATAAGCCTCAGTCTGTTACTACGCAGTACACACTGTCAAAATTTTAAATAGCCTTCAAAGTGCTTGGGCAGTATGGGTGAACATATTTGGAAAACAAGAGCCCACAGTAAAACCCCTAGATTTATCTGAAAATCAATTCGAAATTTATAATAAAATATCAAGAAATTATTCACATTCATTTTTGTTTGAATCACTTACTGGGCCGGAGGAACTTGCAGAAACATCAATTATGGGATTTGATCCAGAAATTATTGTAAAAGGATTTTCAAATAAAATTACAGTAGAGAGAAAAAATAGTGAAAAAGAGGTTATTGAAACAGATGATCCATTATCTGAAATAAAAAATTTCATTCATACTTCAACTGATCAATCATATAGATATTTGGGGGGAGCAGTTGGAATCATTAACTATGATGCCATAAGACTGTTTGAAAAAATTCCTCAATCACATGGTGTTGATGAACCCCTTATGGAGTTTGGAATTTATAGTGATGGTATACTATTTGATAATAAAACAAAACGATTGCTTTATTTTTATTATGACAATGACAGATCAAATGAATTAAAAATTACTAGTGATGAATTCTCAGATTTTAAAATATCAGAAATTACTCCAAATTTAAATGAAGTAGAATTTTCTAAAATTGTTAATAAAGCAAAAAAATATGTACATGATGGGGATATATTTCAAGCAGTACTTTCGAGAAGATTCAGTTTCAGGGCAAAGGGAGATTTTCTAAAAGTTTACAAAATTCTACGTGAGCTAAATCCGTCACCCTACTTGTATCACGTAAAAATGAATGAAAAGATTACAATTGGTGCTAGTCCTGAAATGTTAATTAGAGTTACAAATGATCGAGTGGAAACGTTTCCAATTGCTGGAACAAGAAAAATTACAGATGATGAATCAAAAAATGAGAAATTAAAACAAGAGCTATTAAATGACGAAAAAGAGATTGCAGAGCATACAATGTTAGTGGATTTGGGAAGAAATGATATTGGTAGGGTTTGCAGATATGGTTCTGTACATGTTGAAGAACTTATGGAAGTAAAACAATTCAGTCATGTTCAACACATGGTAACTCACGTTGTAGGAAATCTAGATAAAAAATACGACATGTTTGATGCATTCAAGGCGGTATTTCCAGCAGGAACTGTTTCAGGTGCACCCAAAGTTAGAGCAATGGAAATCATTGATGAGTTGGAACCACAATCTCGTGGCCCATATGCTGGAGCAGTAGGATATTTCTCATTTAATGGATGCTGTGATTTTGCAATAGCAATAAGAAGTATATTTTTTGATGGAGAGAAAGGGTTTGTTCAATCTGGCGCCGGAATTGTGTCTGACTCTGTAGCTGAAAATGAATTCAAAGAAACAGAACACAAAGCTAACGCAATGCTTACTGCATTAAAGGAGGCATCAAATTGAAATTTTTAATTATTGATAATTATGATTCGTTTGTTTACAACATTGCACAATATTTAGGAGAGCTTGGTGTTGATTGTGATGTAAAAAGAAACGACAAAATCACAATTAAAGAAATCAAAGAAAAAAATTATGATGCAATAATTATTTCTCCAGGTCCTGGTACCCCTGAAGAAAAAAAATACTTTGGAGTATGTACTGATGTCATTAAGGAAATTGGACCGACAAAACCAATACTTGGAGTATGTTTGGGCCATCAGGGAATTATTCATGCATTTGGTGGCAAAGTTACAAATGCAGGTTGTGTAAGACATGGTAAAACAAGTCCTATTAAACATGTAGATGATTCATTGTTTAAGGATGTAAAGAATCCATTTCGTGCAACTAGATATCATTCTCTTGTAGGAGATAAAACAGTAATTCCTGATTCTCTCATAGTTTCTGCAACAGCAGAAGATGACAATGAGGTTATGGCGGTTCGTCACAAAGACTATCTAATCGAAGGAGTGCAATTTCATCCAGAATCAATAATGACAGAAGATGGTAAAAAAATTCTTGCAAATTTTATCAAAGAGGTTGAAAATAACAAATGATTAGTGAGCAAATTACTAAATTACAAAATAAAACAAATCTTACTTATGATGAAATCAATTTAGTGATGACTGAAATTCTTAATGGGAATACAAGTGATCAAGAAAATTTAGATTTTCTAAAACATCTTACAGAAAAAGGTGAAACTGATGATGAGCTTTTAGGAATGTTAGATAAAATGCAAGCATTTGCAGTACATATTTCCCCAAAAAATCAGGGAACCATCATTGATGTGTGCGGCACTGGCGGCGATAAACTGCAAACCTTCAATGTATCCACCACGGCCTCTTTTGTAATTGCAGCCGCAGGGGGCATTGTGGCAAAACATGGAAATCGCTCAAGTTCTGGACTTTCTGGTAGCGCAGATATTTTTGAGAATTTTGGCTATGATTTGAATATGGAACCGTCAAAAATTACCGATATTTTAGAAAAATTCAACATCTGCTTCATGTTTGCCCAGAAATTTCATCCTGCAATGAAAAATGTTGCAAATGCCAGAAAGACATTAGGAAAAAGAACTGCATTCAATTTGCTAGGACCATTAACAAACCCAGCAAATGTCAAAAACCAGCTAATTGGTGTTTTTTCTGATGAATTTCTAGATAGACTTCCTATGATACTAAAAAGAAAGGGTGCAGAAAACATTATGACAGTGAGATCTGAAGATGGAATGGATGAATTTTCCACAAGCTCAAAAAATAGAATTTGTTTTTTGAAAAATGAAAAAATGCTTGCAAATGTTATTGATCCAGAAATTATTGGATTGCATAAATCATCGATAAAAGATCTTCAAATTAAATCCAAAGAAGAAGCATTGAAATCCTTTGTATCAGTATTAAATAATTCTGCAAATCAGGCAATGATTGAAACTACTGCTTTAAATGCGGCAGCTGGTTTGATCGTAGGAAATGTTGTAAAGAACTTTGATGATGGAGTTGAGCTTGCACTTCAAACAATTAAAAATGAAAAGTCTCGCAAACTTTTGCATGATTTTGTAAAAGAGTGTGGGAACATTGAAAAACTAAAGGAGGTTGAAGAATCTTAGATCACATACTTGAAAAGCTTGTAATGAATTCACGAACTGCAATTGATAATGAGGTTTATGAAATTTCAGAAAATCTTTCAAAATCAGATACAGATTTACTAAATATAATCAAAACAAACCCTCATGCAACATTAATTACTGAAATAAAATTTTCTTCACCATCATTAGGAAAGATCAGGACTCTATCAGATCCTGTTTCAATAGCAAAAGCAATGATTACTGGAGGGGCAAAAGCACTATCAGTACTTACACAACCAAATCTATTCAACGGTTCGCCAGAATATTTTATCAAAGTAAGAAAAGAGGTAAAAGTTCCTATGCTCATGAAAGACATCATTGTTGATAAAATCCAAATTGATGCTGCGGAAAAAATTGGTGCAGATTATATGCTATTGATTCAGTCATTATTTGACCAAAATTACCTCAAAGATATTGATGAATTCATTTCATATGGGCACAAAAAAGGCCTCAATGTCCTCGTTGAGGCACACACAAAATCAGAATTTGAAAATGCTCTAAAAACTGATGCGGATCTTATTGGAATAAACAATCGTAATTTAGATACTTTGGAGCTAAATCTAGAAACAACAAAAATTATTCTTGACGGATTTGAAAAAACAAGACCAATTTTATCAGAAAGTGGAATAGAAACTCCTGAAGATATCCAATTCTTAAAAAAACATGGTGCAGATGCCTTCTTAGTGGGCTCAAGCTTAATGAAGAGTGATAATATCGAAGAAAATGTAAAAAGATTGGTGAATGCAATATGAAATTTCCAGTTAAGGGAAGATTTGGTGATTTTGGTGGAAGATACATCCCAGAAACTCTTGTGCCAGCCATAGAAGAATTAGAAGAAAATTACTTGAAGTTTAAGAATGACAAAAATTTCAAAAAAGAATTAGATTACTATTTGAGAGAGTATGCCGGAAGGCCAACTCCATTATATTTTGCAAAAAATTTAACTGAGAAGGTAGGCGGTGCAAAAATTTTCTTAAAAAGAGAGGATTTGCTGCATGGGGGAGCACACAAGATCAATAATACACTAGGCCAAGCACTTCTTGCAAAAAAAATGAAAAAGAAAAGAATCATTGCTGAAACTGGTGCAGGTCAACACGGGGTAGCAACTGCCATGGCATGTTCCTGTCTTGGAATGAAATCCGAAGTTTACATGGGTTACAAAGATACCATTAGGCAAAAGCTTAATGTTTTTCGTATGAATCTTTTAGGGGCTAAAGTTCATCCTGTAAAATCAGGTTCTCAAACACTAAAGGATGCAATCAATGAAGCAATAAGAGACTGGATTACAAATGTTGAGACAACATACTATCTTTTAGGATCAGCTGTAGGTCCACATCCGTATCCAGTAATGGTGAGAGACTTTCAATCAGTTATAGGTGAAGAGATAAAAAAACAAATAAAAAAATTCCATAAAAAAAGTCCAGATACTGTAATTGCTTGTGTGGGCGGTGGCTCAAATGCTATTGGTACATTTTTTCCACTTTTAGATGAGAATACAGAAATGATTGGAGTTGAAGCAGCCGGAAAAGGTTTGAAGACACATCATCATTCTGCAACCTTGAATGCAGGCACAAAAGGCGTCCTTCATGGAATGATGACATATCTTTTACAAAATAAAGAGGGACAGATTCAAGAAACCCACAGTATTTCAGCAGGATTAGACTATCCAGGAGTTGGGCCAGAGCATGCATTTCTCAAAGATAGTAAACGGGTAAAATATCGTAGTGCGACTGATAGCGAAGTTATTGATGCATTTTTGTTGCTAACAAGAACTGAAGGAATTATTCCTGCTCTAGAATCTGCTCATGCAGTAGCTGAAGCAGTAAAAGTTGCAAGAAATAAACCAAAATCTGACAGCATAGTTATCACATTGTCAGGTCGTGGAGACAAGGACGTAGAAGTAGTAGAAGAGTATCTAAGAAAAAATGTCAAAAATAGAAAATAAATTCAAAGAGCTTCGTTCAAAAAACGAAAAAGCTCTAATTGCATACATAATGATTGGTTACCCAAATTACAAATGTACTCTTCCAATAATTAGGGGATTAGTAAAAGGGGGTGCAGATATTATTGAATTAGGATTTCCATTTTCAGATCCTTTGGCAGATGGACCAGTGATACAAAATGCTAGCACTATTTCATTGAATAAGGGAACAAGTCTTGAAGATTTGTTTAATTTAATTAAAAAAATCCGAAAAGAAACAGACATTCCGCTAGTATTAATGACATATACTAATATTCTGTACAAACAAGGATATTCTAAATTTGTATTTAATGCTAAAAAAGCTGGAATAGATGGTTTTATTCTTCCAGACATGTCAATTGAAGAATCTAAAGAATACGTCAATGCTGCAAAAAAATACAATGCAGATACAATTTTTCTGGTGTCACCAAACACAAGTAAAAGTCGTTTAAAGAAAATTGCAAAAATTACCTCTGGATTCTTGTATCTAGTATCAATGTTTGGCACTACAGGGATGAAAACAATGATTCAACAATATACCATAAATGCAATAAAAAATACAAAAAAGATTGTTAATTCAAAAATTCCAGTGGGGATAGGCTTTGGGGTCACAACTCCTGAGGATGTGAAAAGATTTGTTTCAACAAATGTTGATGCGGTGATTGTGGGTAGCGCATTTTTAAGATTGATTGAAAAAACTCCTGCAAACCAATTAGAAGCCAAAGTTGCATCCTTTACAAAAAAAATGAAGGCACCAACAAAAGCTACATAAACAGGAAATTCGATACACATATGTGCAGACAAAATTTATTTTTGTAACTGGCGGAGTCATGTCTGGCCTTGGAAAAGGCGTAATTTCTTCTTCTATTGCTAAACTCCTTCAATTATCAAATCAAAAAGTTTCCTGCGTAAAGATAGATCCATATCTCAACTATGATGCAGGAACGATGAATCCAATTGCACATGGAGAAGTCTTTGTCACAGAAGATGGCGGGGAATGTGATATGGATATTGGAAATTATGAAAGGTTTCTAAATCAGAATATTCCAAAATCTCATAACATTACTAGTGCGCAGATTTATTCTAGCGTTATCGAAGCAGAAAGAAGGGGGGAATACCTAGGCGCATGTGTTCAGATAATTCCTCATGCAACTGATGAAATCAAAAGGAGGGTAAGAAAAATTGCTGAAGATGAAAAACTGGATATTCTAATTGTTGAATGTGGAGGAACTGTTGGAGATATAGAGAGTCTTCCATTTCTAGAAGCATTAAGACAGATTCGTGTAGAAGATGGACCACAAAATGTGATTTTTGTTCATTTAACACTTGCCCCTTCTCTTGATGTAGTTGGAGAACAAAAAACAAAACCTACTCAACACAGCGTTCAAGAACTAAGAAGAATTGGTATTCAACCCGATTATCTAGCTGTTAGATGTACTACTCCATTACAAGAAAAGACAAAACAAAAAATTGCGTTATTTACTAATGTAGCAATTAATGACGTTATTTCTTGTCATGATGTTGACTCTATATTTCTAGTACCACAAACTCTATATGATCAAGGAATAGTTGATTCAATTTTTAAAAAATTTGGTAAAGTTGGACTAGTAAATGCATCTGAAAACTGGGACAGATGGAATGCAATTGTAAATTCATTAAATTACAAGGATGGAAACGTAAACATTGCAATGGTTGGAAAATATGTAACTCTAGCTGATAGCTATGTTAGTGTAAATCATGCACTAAAACACGCAGGAGCAAAAATTGGAAAAACTATTTCAATTGATTGGATCGATTCAGAAAAACTAGATATGAATAAACTTGAAAAGTTTAATGGAATATTAATTCCTGGAGGTTTTGGAACTAGAGGTTCTGAAGGAATTATTAAAACAGCAAACTTTGCTAGAGAGAAAAACATTCCATATCTTGGTATTTGTTTTGGTTTTCAATTAGCAGCTGTGGCTTTTGGAAGACATGTATGTAACATGGAAAACGGGAACTCGACTGAGATTGATCCTCAAACAAAATATCCAATTATTGATTTACTTCCTGAGCAAAAAAAAATCTCAGACATGGGAGGATCATTAAGATTGGGTGCAAATGAAATAAAAATTAAAGATGATTCTCTTGCCTTTAAGATCTACAATTCAAATGTGATTTCAAAAAGACATCGGCATCGATATGAATTCAATAAAGAATATCTCGATGCATTTTCTAAAAACGGGATGAATTTCTCAGGAGAGAGTGATGATGGAAAGAGAATGGAGATTTTAGAGATTCCTGATCATAAATTCTTCTTAGGAGTGCAATTTCATCCAGAATTTAATAGCAGGCCTGGATTTCCTGAAAAATCTTTTGAGGCCTTTGTATCTGCCTCAGCACAGAACTAATTTCATTTTCAACCATGATCTGACTTTAGTATAACAATACGTATTATATCGTATGGGATTATTTAGCAAACAAAGTAATCTCTCTGAAACAAAATGTAAAAAATGTGGAACAGAGCTATCTGATCCTGATAGACTTAAACGCCATGTTGAAAAAGCTCATGGTAATAAAATTAAAGAAAAATGCCGAGTTTGTGGAACGGAGTTTTATACTTCTGATGAACTAAGAAAACACAAGAAAAAATGCAAGTAATTTTTTAATCTAATTTTGAAATTTCATAGATTTTTTGGCGTGCGTCTCTAATTGATACTTTACGTTTGACATATCCTTTTTCTAAGAGGTGACTTAATGCCATACGTACAGTTCTATCTGGCAATAGTGTCTTTTTTGCAAGATCTTTTTGAGTCAACGCTCCTTCATACTCTAATGTTTTTAAAAGTAATTTTGAGCTTGGAGGCATGCTCAACAATTCTTCTGCAAGATGAACCTTTTTAGCTAATGCAGAAATTGCAGTTGAATCTTTTTTCATTCTAATTATTTTTGCAGGAAGGGTGAATTTGGTGCATTCTACAATTTTTCTTACTTTGTATCTGTCACTTCCATCTAAAACGACTTCACAGTGAAGACGTGAGGAAATATCATCAATTTCTATTGCACTGTCATTTGAAACAATCAATGGCCTTCTTGTAACATCTAATGAGTTAACGGAAATTATTCCAAAGACTGGAGAATCTTGAAAGATTACTGGTCCGCCAGCTGACATTGAATATGCAGAAGAACCAATAGGGGTAGAAATTATAATTCCATCACTGCTATCATGCCACACTTCTTCCCCATTAACTCGCAGAGTATGTTCCATCAACATTGCACTCTTTGATGGAAAAACAGCTACATCGTTTAATACTGGATAAACATTTTTCCCATCAATTTTTACTCCAAGTCTTGTCACTTTATCAATTGAGAAATCTTGTTTTTTGAGCCGTTTTAGATAAGTAGGAAATTCTTTTAGCTCAACTTGTGCTAAAAATCCACTAGCCTCTGCTTCCCCAATTCCTAAAACAGGAGTTGTTACATCAAATGTTTGATGAAAATAATTCCTAACACCTCTGTCTCCCCCAAGGACAATTATACAATCAGCTGGTTTTGGTTTTGTCTTATGTGTTAATGAAAAAGAATTTACTCCAGAACTTTCAAGTAATTTTTTTAATGACTTAATAGAAGAATCAGCAACGCCTACACTATAAATTCCAATTTGCACAGTCCATGTACATCAACACGTAGAATAAAAGGATAAATTCCAACTCAAGCACAAAAATTGAGATAATATTACACTTGTTTGAACTTGATCATATTATAGATGTAAGATCCATTAGTCTCAGTGGCGCCTTTTTTTGGAACTTTTTGTAATCCAATTTGTTTAGAGTCTAATGCTGCCTGGGCCGCACCACCTGCGAAACTAAATGCCCAAAGAAAGTCATTTTCTTTAAGCATTGTAGAACAAAATGTAGCACTGAATATGTCACCAGCACCTGTTGTATCGTAGAGATCTTTTGTAGGCAAAGTGATAGAGTATAACCTATCTTTTACAAGCATTGAGATATCACGCTTGTTTGTAAACAAAACGTATTCGACACCATGTTTTTGAAGTAATTTCATCGCCTCCACATCCGCTGAGCCAATTACATTTTTAATTTCATTAGGACTTACTTTTATTGCAGAAACTTTTGAAAGATCAAGATTTGTTTTTTCAAGAAAGACTTCTTTATTTGAATTAATTCTTCGCAAAAATCCTTGAGGATCTAAAAAAACAAAGTTAGAGTTTTGTTTTATTTTCTCAAACGTTTCCTTTGATAATTCATCAAAAACAGGACTAATCAAGGCACCATCAGCAGAAAAATCAGTGTACTCAATTGGTTCGCATTTTTGTTCCAAGAAAAGAGTTCTTTCTGAACCATCTACCAATATTTTAAATCTAGTAGTTGGGGTTTCAGACTGTGCATTCTGAAAATTAATTTTATTGTTTGTTAGGTATTCTTCTTGAGGAAAATCTTTTCCAAATTTAGTATAAAGATCAACATCTAGTTTCAAATTTTTAGCAGTTAAACTACAATAACATGCTGGGCCCCCAATTTGTTGGTATGAGGAATCATGAATGTGAATTGTATCTATCACACAATGAGAAAAAACAGCTAATTTCATATGAATGCAAATTAAAAGATGATGATTTAGTTTTTTGCATTGAGTTTTTCAAAACATTGTTTACAAAGAATTTCTCCTTTTAAGATAACTAATTCTACATTTGAGGTGAGACATTTGTGGCATAACCCTCTCATGGTCATTTTGCTCTAAAACGGTAATCTAAATTAACTTTGAGTAACAAACACAAATTTTTAGGATTTTTACATACAAGAATATAAAGAGGCAAATAGCACGATTGTCATGCCACTAAAACGTGCAAGTAGAGGCCGTAAAAAAGGCGGTAAAGGTTCTTCGGGGGTAGTCCAATGTACAAATTGTGGCCAAACCGTTCCTAAAGACAAAGCAAAAAAGGTTACATCTAGACTAAATCTTGTAGAACATTCCCTTGCAAAAGAGCTCAGGGCACAAGGAGCATACATTGCATCTCCAAAAGTTTTGAAGTGGTATTGTATTTCATGTGCTATTCATTTTGGAATTTTAAAGATTAGATCAGAAGCATCTAGAAGACAGCGTGGCAGATTACGATAAAATTAATCTTTTAGATTTTTTGAAGTAACAATGACTCTTTGAATGAAGGTTATTCCGGCAATTATTATTACTATTATTACAGCATACTCCATGAATTTTATCTCTGTAAAAAATCCTCCAACAATACCAAGTATTGCGATAACAAGTAATCTTTCTGCTCTTTCTCCAATTCCCACACCTTGTAGATTTACTCCAAGAGATTCTCCTCTTGATCTTGCATAGCTAACTAATAATGACAAAGTGATTGCCAGAAAAACCAAGTAAGGCTCTGCAAATCCTCCGATTAAAATTCCTAAAAATATAACAACCTCTGCCACTTTATCAAAAACTGAATCTAAGAATCCGCCTTTTTTTGATGTTTTTTGTGTGACTCTAGCCACTTGGCCATCAACAATATCAAAAAATCCAGAAACTAGTAGTAAAATTCCTCCTACAATTAATGCAAATTCAATGCTCAATCCATAAATTATTGCGGATGTAAAAGCAAATGCAAGGCCAACAAGGGTCCAGAAATTTGGGGATAATCCTGTTCCTGCGAATCCTCGACCTATTTTTTCAAGACTTGGCTTTAGAGATTCTCTAAGATTGTTAAGCACGAGCTTTTCACCAGAGGAGATGTATATAAAAAATGATGTAAAATTATACTTCAATTGAGGTTGTTATATCAAATAACAAGCTTGTGCCTATAATAAAAAAACAACTACTAACCACATGGCAATTCAGAGGATTACAAAAGGCGACCTATTTAATGAAAATGTCAAACCAAAAGAAAATTTCATTCAAAAAGTTATGGAAGAAGAGTTTGGATATGCTGCAGCACAATCTATTGTTTCTCATGTTGCGCGAACTACAATGAAATCAAAGGATGAAATTTTTGCCGATTATGACACATTTGCAAGTATTTTAAAAGAAGTATATACAGAAGAGGTTGCTGAAAAAGAAATTCTTGATAGATTATCAAGTTTTGGATTAAATAAAAAAATCTAATTATTGTTTCAAGTTTAAGGCAATCATTGTAGACATTATTTTTGCTGCTAATGATGAAGTTGCGCCATTATCATGATTTGGATTTAATTCAACAATATCAAAACAAGAAACTTTTTTCCCATCAAGTGAATAAATCATGTCAAATAATTCTCTTGATGAGATCCCGACTGATTCAGGATTTCCCACTCCTGGAGCAAACGCTGGATCTAATACATCTAAATCAAAACTAGCATAGATTTTATCAAATGTAGAAATTGCATCCTTAACTAATTTTGGGCCATGACCATCACGAATATCTTTGTCAGAAATTGTTTTGATTTTATTTTCAGTTAGAAATGTTAATTCTTCTTTTACAAATGCTCTAGCACCCACATGAATTATGTTTTCTGCACCACGTTGTTCTACAATTCTTCGAAGATATGCAGCATGACTTAGTTTAATATCAGCATATTCGTCACGCAGATCATAGTGTGCGTCAAACACAATATAGCCTGTTTCTTTGGGAAAACTCATGTAAGACCCTAGAGTAATCAAGTGCTCACCGCCAAGAATGATTAATTGCTTGTTTTTTTGTATAAGCTCTGTTGTGATTTTTTTTACCATTTCCAGCATTTCTTCAGCAACAACAGTGTGTTTTGTATTTCCTAAATCCTCAATATTCACAGTCTCAAGATCTACTTGAAATTGTGGATGAAAAATCTCAATATTGTTAAATGCATCCCTTATCGCATCAGGTCCAAATCTTGTTCCAGGTTTGTATGAATGAGTTGAATCAAATGGGACACCAAAAACTATTGCTACAGGTTCTGTCTTTTCATCCGAACTCGTAATCATCGGGTTTCTATTCAGATACAAATCAAGAAAGCTCATTTTCTAACTCTAGCTGGATTCAAAATTTACTATATAATAAATCGATACTCTAGACCATTATTTGTGGCCTCTGAGAGAGGTACAAGGGCAAATTTAGTTTTGAAAAGGGTTTTCCTTTTGTTTGATTTTTGATTTCGTCTAAGAATGCTTGAAAAGATAATTCATGAGTATCGCCTGTTTTTCTATCCCTGATACTTAGATTTTCTGAATTAACTTCTTTGTCCCCAATTACTAAGATGTATTGAATCCAGTCTTTTTCCGCATCACGTATTCTTTTTCCAATACTTTCATTTCTATCATCAATGTCTACGCGAACTTCATTATGTGAAATTTTTGCTGCAAGATTTTTACTAAATTCTAAAAAATTTTCCTTTAATGGGATGACCCTGACTTGAGTTGGAGAAAGCCAAAGTGGCAGTTGTGGTTTTTTCCCTTGCTTTGTATATTTTGCAGCTTTCTCTAATAATGCATAGATAACACGCTCTATCGCCCCACTTGGAGAATTATGCAATATTATTGGGTGTTGTGGTTTGTTATTTTCATCAACAAATTCAATTCCATATCTTTCGCCATTCTCAACATCGATTTGATCAGTAGACAATGCTGACGCCTTTCCTAAATTATCAATATAATTAAATTCCCATTTTAATACAAAATAGAAAAATTTTTCTTTCCACATTTCAACTAAAACAGGCTTACCATGTTTTTTTACAAGATCTGAAATTAATTCTTTATTTTTATTGTAAAACTCCTCTGTGAAACGAATTGCCATTTCGTAATCTTGATCATCAAGACCTAGTTCTTGTATGACTTCCTTTGAAAGATCAAAACGTTTCTTCAATTCATCAATTGCTTGCGACATATCTTTACAAAATGAATGACAATCAGGCATTGTAAATGCCCTTAATCGTCTTAATCCTACTAACTCACCAGATTGTTCGCGTCTAAAACTGTATCTTGTTAATTCGTATAGTCGATAAGGCAAATTTTTGTAGGACATTTGAAAATCATTTGCCATTAGAAACTGGCCAAAACACGCAGCAAATCTTAGAAAAAGATGTTTTCCTTCAGATTGTATATTGTATTGTCGTGCAGGAAATCTATTGAAGTAGCTTTGCATGCTTGGATGATGGGAATCATACATGATTGGAGTTTCAACTTCATAGCCACCATATTCTTTGACTCTTTCAGTAACATAACACTCCATTAGAGATTTTATCAAGCGACCGTTTGGATAAAATCTCATGTTGCCAGAATCAGATGCAGGTTCATAATCAGCAATTGCCATTTTTTTCATCAAGCTTACATGAGGTGGCGGTTCATCAACACTGCGTTTTTTTGCTGCTTCATATTTTGCTAGTACTTCTAAATTTTGGTGTTTTTGAAAATCAAAATTAGAAAGTTCGGTCATAGTTCCATCTGGTGAAAGTATATGCCAAAAAGATTGTATTTTTGATTCAGACTTTAATGCATCTGAAGTTTCTTCTTCAGAACTGTCTTTTGAAATAATTTTAGAGGTTTCAGCAAGTGGATGTCCTTTTACTTGAATTTTGTAAGATTTTGTCCAGCCAAAAGGAGCACGTGATACTTCTAGCCCAGTTGCAGAAGATTCCATTTCTTTTAAAATACTTAATGCAGTTGAAGGAGATGCAAGATTTGAGCTAAGATGAGCATATGGATAAAGCAATAATTTTTTACAGCCAACTTTACTCATTGAATCAGAAATTTCATTAATCGCTTTTTTTGCAACAAAAGAATCATCACCTTCTTCAATAGCTACAAATGCAACAACAATTTCTTGAAACTGCTTTGTTTCAGGAGTGATTTCTTCTGCGGATTTTATTTCTTTTTTAGTAGGGGTAAATTCTACATTATCACAGTGTAATTGTAAAATACGCATAGCTTGAAACTGAATTAATTATTGAATTAAATCTTGTGCTAAAAAAAATAAATTGTAGAGTTAATTTTTGTACGGAATCTGAATTATGAAGAATTTTTGGCTTTGAGGGGGATTAATTCAGTGTAATTTTGAATTACATACAAAAGATGAATATGAAAAATTACTCAAAAATTGTACTTTGAACCCAATTGGCTTGATCATAGTAGCAGTGGTAATTTTGCTAGGTACAGCAGTAATTATTGGAAATTCTGGAATTTTATCAAATAATCTAGTTTCAGAGTCAAATGCATCAAAACAAAAAATCGGTCCGCAACAAATTGCATTTGATATTCATCATGAAGTAAACGAAGTAAGAGAATTGTACGATTTGGAACCTCTTTCTTGGAGTAGCACTATTTCAGAAATTGCAAAAAAACACAGTCAAGATATGATTGATCGAAATTATCTTTCTCATATTTCTCCAGAAGGTGAAGATGTAGCAGATAGATATGAAAAGGCAAATTTTGTTTGCGCAAGAGAACTATCCAATGGAGATATTTTGAAAGGTGGTGAAAATTTAGCAGAAGTTAGTTATCCTGATGATCTTACAGGAATAGGTACACGTATAGTTCAATCATGGATGGACAGTCCATCACATAGAAAGAATCTTTTGTTTGATGAGTATAGAACTGAAGGAATAGGCGTAGTAATTTCTGGTGAAACGATATACATCACACAAAACTTTTGTTAGTTTGATTTTTTTAATTCCTCTTTTAATGAAACGATAGATCGTAAAATTAGAGATGATATTCCTAAATTATTTGTAACAAAAGCTGTGGCCTTTTCTAATGCATTTTCACCACGAAATCCTTCATCATAAATCATTTCAATATTTCCTTTATCAGTTTCAATATTGGCGGTTATCAAAGAATAAGGTCCTAATTTTTCATCTATTTTTTCAATGTAAAGTTTTAGCTCTATTCGTTTAATCAAAAACTCCTGTTCAGAAAAATTTCCATCAGAGAGTAGTACAGATATTTTGTCAGGCTCTCGATTCACTCTTTCTGGATTTGAAATATCAACGATCTTCACAATCCTACTCCTTATTTTTTTAGATACTAAAACTAGTCGTAAGTATTAATTAGCGAATAATTTTTTTTGATTTATGGACCATCATAGTTTCAAAGGAAAAGACATTCCACATATCAAACTGAATCCAAAAATGAAGATTGAAGACCTTGTTGAAATTTATGCAGGTTCTGGCTATAACGCAAGAAAACTTGGAGAGGCTGCAAAACTTTATGCCAAAATGATTAAAGAAAATGCCACTATTTGCCTGACTATTTCTGGCGCTATGACACCAGTTGGTTTTGGCGGTATTTTCAAAACACTCATTGAGAGAGGTTTTGTTGATTGGATTATTACTACTGGCGCCAACGTGTATCACGAAGATCATTTTTCATGGGGCTTGCCAATAAAACAAGGTCATTTTGATGTCGATGATATGAAATTATATGAAAAAGAAATTGTTCGAATTAGAGATGTTTACATAAAATTCTATGAAACATTAGAGGCAGAAGATCAAGTAATTCAAAAAATGTTTAAAGAGAAATTTATTGAGAAACCCTTCACTACTGCTGAATTTTGTAATTTTATGGGCAAGGTAAGCAAAGAAAACTCAAAGCATCCAGAGAGAAGTTTTGTTGCAACTGCATATGATTATGATGTTCCGGTATACATATCCACATTGAAAGATTCTTCACTGGCACTAAACCTTGCAGTTCATCGTTTACGAGACAAGCAATATAATTTAGATTTTGTACGAGAGATTCTGGAACAGGCATCTATTCTTTACAATTCAAAAAAATCAGGCATAGTTGAATTAGGTGGAGGAGTGCCAAAAAATACAGCGCAACAGACTGGACCATTACTTGATCAAATTTTAAGAAGAGATGATGGTGGACAAGATTACATTATACAAATTACTGATGCAAGACCAGATACTGGTGGACTATCAGGTGCAACACTTCAGGAGGGCAAGAGTTGGGGAAAAGTTCAGGATTCTCATCATGACATGGTAACTGTGTATGCTGACTCTACAATTGCTTTTCCTATACTTGCATTATATGTTCTAAGTAATCAAACAAAAAGAAAGCCAAAGCGCCTATACAAAAAATTAGACTCATTTTATCAGAAATTAAGTGATGACTACTTTAGGTCAACACAAAAATTTTACGATAGTAAAACAAAGAAACGTAAAAAAAATTAGAATTTATCATATCTGGCGCGTTCTAAATCCCTATCATCTTTTGACTCTTTTTTCCATTCTTTGTAATGCTGCTTGCAAAGAACCGTTTTTTTACCTTGGGAATTCACTCGCAGTCCAGCATTTTCTACCTTTTTGGTGTTAAGTGATCGTGCACCGTCATTTGTACAGCCATCAACATTGCATTTTGCACCTTTTGCTATTACGCCCATTAATTTTTAATCTCTCAGATGTTATTTATATTTGAAAAACTTCTCAGTTAACTTTTCGTTTATAAGAGGAGTTGGTTTGTGATTTTTTATGGGTGGAGCAAAAAAACAATCACCAGCTCAAGCAGAAAAAAAACAATCTACTGATGCGGCAAAAAAATCTGGCACAAAATCAAAGAAAGGAAAGAAAGGTGACAAAGGTGAAGAAAAATCGGCCAAAGCAGAGATTCGAGTTATTTTAACAGATGAGCAAGCTATGAAAGCAATCAAAGGTGCTAAAGTAATCACCGTACAAGAACTGGCAAGACAGACAGGAGTAAAAATATCTACTGCAAATGCTTATTTGAAAAAATCATTACAAAATGGAACTGTAAAAAAGATTGGCGGACATAGTGGACATCATATTTATCAACCATTATCTGCATAGAGAGAAAGTACATCTCCCGATTTTACTTCAGTTAAAGCATCAATGTTAGAAGTAATTTTTCCAAGTGGCGTCATTTTTTTTCCTGGTTCGCTATCACCTATAAAAAAACAAATGCTTCCCTCAGCTGGTAAAAATGCAACATCTCCTTTTTTGAATATGCTTTTTGCTCTTTCAATTCCAGAATCTATTGGAGTTTCAAAATAAACAATAGATTTTCCTAAAAGATGGGCATTTCCTTCTAACGGCAATGACCTAGAAAGTATTCCAACAGTTTTTGGTGAAAGATGTCTTTTAAGATCACAAGTGATCTTTGATTTTCCCTTAATTTCTAAAATCAAACTGATTTTTGACACTGAAGTAGAACTCAATTCGTTGTTTAGAATTATTGGAATATATAACCGCTTTTAGGAAAACTGTTACTTGTCAAAAGCAGATGAACCAGAGTTAGTTGTAGATAAAGAAACAGATGAACCAGTCCCTGAGGATGTAGAAATTGAGGTAGAAGCAAACGCGGGCCTTACAAAAGCTATAGATACTTATCGAAAATTAATTGAGAATAAAAAAGAATTAACTGAAAAAGAACAAGCAGATTTAGAAAAGAGACTCAAAGAAATTGAAGATAGGGAAATAATCGAAACGGACCCAATACATGAACCTGTTGAGATTCCTGTTGAAAAAGGAAAAATAACAATTGGCCCACCAACACTAACAAGATTTGAAAAAGCAAGAATAATGGGTGCAAGAGCTTTGCAGCTATCACTTGGAGCACCACCATTCATACCTATTCCAAAAACTGCTAGAATATCTCTCGATATTGCAATGGAGGAATTAGAAAAAAGAGTTATTCCAATTGTAATTAGAAGAGTTTTACCAAACGGTGATTATCAAAATATCCCCATTGACTATTTTAAGTAATGGACGAATCGTCGATAAAATTTTTAACACTTGAAAAATTCATCAGAGTATCTAATGCTTAGGGAAGAGGAAAGAAAAGATGTATCTATAGATATTTCCCAAGCTAACTCCAACGATTTTGTTTTTTATGTTGGAAATGAGCCAGTAATGCAAATTGCAGTTGATTTGATCCCCAAAATAGGTAAGACTGAAAAACTCATTTTAAAAGCAAAAGGTCATTCCATTCCAAATGCAGTAGCGGTGGCCAATATCCTTACAGAAAAAATGTTAAAAGGTAATTCAAAAATTCAGAAAATTCTGTTGGATAGTGAAATACCAGAAGGCATGGGAAGAATGCTTTCAACAATTGAAATAATTATTTCAAAAAATTAATCTAATAAACAGAGCCAGGGCCCTTTAGAAGCATGTTCTCGCATTCTTTGCATACTTTCTCATCAATATTTGTCTCAAGATTATGATGAATGTCGCAAATTAACAAACTTGATTTTATGTAATTACAAAGGCCGATAAATTTTGATAAACTTGAAGGAGTATAAGCCATATCTGATGCTAAGCTATCGCTTAACTCATCAATCATTTTAGAAACTTGTTCCTCGGCAAGTAATTTTTGAATCAGTTGTGGATTACCCCTTGTTCCCCTAATGTAATTACTAACTGCAGCTTGTGTAACACCTAACATCTTTGAAATTTCATCTTCTCTAATCTTATGATCCTCTGCAAGTTTTTTTGCTAAAATAGCTCTAAGTGCAGGAATTAGTGTTTTTGATTCAATCTCAGCTGGAAGTAGCAATATAACAAAAAGATTCTGTATGGGATTTAAAGTTATCAATCAAAATTGCTGTCATGAGAGTAAATTACATTCGCAGTTTGAATTAGGCTAACCTATTATATTCTGCAATAGATTAAACAGTTTGTGGCTGTAGCTAACAAGCTCTATGAAATTCTTGAAAAGGCAATTTCAAATTGTAAATCAAAATCAATTGCATTTTCTGGAGGACTTGATAGTTCTATTCTAGCATACCATTTACGTGACAAAAAACCACAAGCAATTGCAATTATTGCTAAAGACTTTCTGGCAACAGATCTTACCTATAGTCAGCTTGCCGCTAAAAAATTAAACATCCCATTAAAAATTAAATCAGTTACAACAGAAGAATTGCTAATAGGATTAGAAGAATGTATAAAAATTCTAAAAAATTTTAATGATATTGAAATTCGAAACTCTGTTGTCGTTTATCTAGCATTAAAAGAAATACAAAATTCAAATGAAAAATATCTTTTAACCGGAGATGGGGCAGATGAATTGTTTGCAGGATATAGTTTTCTTTTAAAAAAATCTGAAGCCGATCTTGAAAAAGATTTGAAAAGAATATGGTCTATAATGCATTTTCCTTCAATCGAAATCGGAAAAGCATTAGGCATTACAATCGAATCTCCTTTTTTAGATGAAACAATTGTTGAGTTTGCAAAAAAAATACCTGCAAAACAAAAGGTTGGAGTAAAAGATGGAAAAAAATATGGAAAATTCATTTTGCGCAAGACATATGAAGATAAAATTCCAAATACCATAGTTTGGAGAGATAAATCTCCTCTTCAAGATGGAGCAGGCACAACAGGACTAACCCAACTTTTTAGCAGCATAATTAAGGATTCCATGTACGAAGAAAAGAAAAAAACAATTCTGGAATCTGATGAAGTTCAGATCAGAAGTAAGGAATCACTTCATTACTATGAAATATACAGAAAATACTTTGACGCGCCTTCAAAATTGCATTCTTCTGATGATAAATGCCCATATTGTCAATTTTCGGTAGGATTTGATTCGAGGTTTTGTAGGATGTGCGGAGCTTTTCCAATCTAGTCATTATTTTTGAATTTTCTTGGTTTTTTTAAAAAAATTTTTCTGCAACCATTACAGCAAAAATAGTATTTTTTTCCATCATGTTCATGCTCAAGAGCAAGGTTTTCATCTAATTCAATTCCACAAACTGGATCAACTGGCACAAAAATCAACTTTGGTTGTTTCTATTTATGTATTGGTTTTAAAATTAAGATGTAAGTTGTTTAAGCAAACTTGAGAATTCATTTTCTTCTATTGGAGGAATTTTCATGATTTCTAGATTTTCATTTACATGTGGTTCTAATTTATGACCAACTAAAGGAGCAAGAACCCCAGGTGATGAGCGTATGAATTGCAAAGCTCTCAAAGATGGTTTAAGGTTGCCAAATTCTGGCATGACCCCCGGTGCCAATAATTTTCCTTGCATTAATGGTGCACTGGTAAACACACCAATTCCAAATTCATTTGCTGCATCTAAAATAGAAACTTGTTTTCCATTTACAGTTTGATTTTTTTTCATCAAGGCCTGATCAAGATACATGTTATACGGCAATTGAATGAATCTAAGTCCATGGTTTTCACCACCAACTTGTTTTGCTAAATCTAGTGTTTGTTCAAGTGAAAGAAATTGTGGATTGTCAGTATCTGCTCTGTAACATTCCCAAGTAGCCATCCCATAGAATCGAATTTTTTTCTCTTTTCTTTTCTTTTCATAAAATTCAAAAACATCTTTTAGGTTTTTCAAAAATTGTTCTTTTGATATATCTTGAATCTGTCCTTCAACGGCATTATGTAGATAAAGTAAATCAACACAACCCAACCCTAGATTTTTGAGACTGCGGTTAAGCTGATCTTCAAGATATGGCAGAGTCATGCAATGATAGCCTGATGAAACATCGCCTTCACCAATAACTCCATTTGAAACATATTCTCGTTTGACATATTGCCAAAAATCTTCTTTTACATCTCCATCATTTGTGACATAACCATTTTTTGTACTGATGAAAACTTCGTTTCTAGCAATTTTTTTCTCATCAATTAATTCGGAAAGTGCTTGGCCAACTGAGCGTTCGGCTTTTTGAGCCCTGTAATTTATTGCCGTATCGATCACGTTTATTCCTGATAGAACCGATTTTTTCACTGCATTTTTTACAAGCTGATCTGTTTCAGAATCAGGTTGTCCTAAATAAGTTCCAATGCCTACATTTGATAATGTTAGTCCTTGAATGACTCGATAGTTTTTTGGGTTCATTCCACTTTTTTTAGCAAAGGATGATGTTCCTTCATTAGTTGCAAAACCACTGATCATGAACTTCAGTGATTGTAGTTTGATTTATTTCATATTGACAAATTGATTAAAAATCCAATTACAAATAATGCTCCTGTAAGTCTACTAAATGCGAGCGTTTTACTCATCACTGGGAGCATTTTCTCATCATTATCAAATGAGGTTTTTAGATTACGGCCAGACTTTACCACTAAAGGAATTGTTGCAAGAGTGATTAGAGAAAATACTGGGAAAAGTTCAGAAATTACGCCTCCAACAATTATCCCATAGGCAATTACTGGAAAAACCCAAAAAATTGATGACGCTTTTTCTTTTCCAGTAACAATAACAAGGGTTTTTCGTCCTTTAGATTTATCTGCATCATAATCTGGAAAAGATGTAATAAACAAAACAAGTGAAGATAAAACTCCAATTATGATTCCTGCCAGAACAGGACTAATTGTAATTTCAGATACTTGAATAAAATATGTTCCAAGAACAATCATTGTTCCTTTTATTGCAACAAAAACTTCAGCTAGACCAGAATCAACAATTTTTGTAGAGTAAAAATAGATTGAAATTATTGCAAACCCAAGAAGTATTGCAATAATTACTCCATCAATTATTACAAAATAACTTCCAATGATTGCGCCGAGAATTAAAAATCCAATTCCAGCACGATAAACTGAGGATGGTTTTAGTAATCCTTCTGGAAGAACTCCTGTTCCTCCACTCATTTTCGTACGTTTTGTTTGAGAATCAATGCCTCGCTTGAAATCCCAATAATCATTTAGTAAATCCACGCTAGCGTGGAGTGCCATGACCCCACCCATAGTTAATACAGCGTGAAGAACATCAATTTGTGAAGTCTGCCACCAGCTAATTGCCAATCCTACAGATACAGCAATTACAGATGCAAGAAGAAAACGTACACGAATTACTCTAAGCCAAACAGATAGCATTTACACTAACGATTCATTACTTACACTAATTGGTTTCCTTCCTTGAAAACCAGAGTCTTTTTCGTGCCAAAACTTGATTTCCTTTTCACCATATTTCCAACACAGCCAGACTTCTTCTTCAAATCTCTTTGAAGGAAAGTCCAAAAGGCCTTCATCTATACTTTTTACAACAACTCCTGTACTTTCTAAATCCTCAATTGCCTGATAGAATTTTGTTATTGCAGTGTTAAGTTGTTGTTTTAGTGTAACATATTCTTCAAAACTATTCGATGTTGAAAGACTAATTTGTAATTGCTGTTCAATTTTTGCAAGTTCATTTTTTTTAGCATTTACAAATTCAAATTTTTTTATCACTGTAGGTAAGACTTCATTAGCCTGAGTTATTGAAAAATATGAAAACATGATAACTCTCGCATTATGGTTTATTAAAAATCTAGCTGCAGATTTATTACTGAAACATTTTAACAATTTTCATGAGCGAAGATGAACAACTCGAGATGTTGATAGAGCAAACTATTAACGGTGCCATGGCCACAATTCCAACCCATCTAGAAGAGATTGAACAAAATAAAGATACTCTAAAAGTCAATGACCCAAAAGAATTCGTTTATGGAATTATTATGGGAATGGCTTTAGGAATGGCAAGCACTGCACTAGCTTCATTAAAACAAGAAATGCCATCTGCAGATGATCAATTAAAAATAAGAAACATGGTATTTAGCAAAATTCCACAGATTCGAGAAGAGATTTTCAAATGAAGGGGTTTTCCAAAAAAGAAATTGAATTTCTTAATTCTATGGAAGAGTGCAGAGTTGCGACATCACATAATGATCTTCCACATGTAAAACCTGTGTCATACATTTTTGAAAATAATCAATTTCTAATTGCTACAGATTACGGTACCAGAATGTTTGAAAATTGTAAAGTAAATCCTAAAGCTGCACTTACAGTAGATGTTTACAAGCATGGAGGGCACAAGGCTGTTCTAGTTCAAGGCAGAGTCAAAATTGTTGAAAATGGTCCTGAATTTTCAGACATTTTCAAAAAATTTCATGATAAATTTGAGTGGGTTAGAAACGAACCTTGGGATGAAAATGAGGCTCCATTTATCGTAATAACCCCATTTTCTAAAACAAGTTGGGGAATAGAATAATTTTTTAAAGAAAAAATTCTGGCGTAAATCATGGGTAACAAAATAAAATGCTCTCACATTCTAGTAAAAAAACAAAGTGAGGCATTAGCAATTCAAGAACGACTAAAACAAGGAGAAAAATTTGGAAAATTAGCAAAAGAGCTTTCAATTGATTCTGGTAGTGCAAAAAGAGATGGAAGTCTGGGATATTTTGGAAGAGGAGTAATGGTAAAACCATTCGAAGAAGCTGCTTTCAAACTCCAGATTGGCGAAGTTTCAGATTTGGTAAAATCAGAATTTGGTTATCACATTATCAAAAGATTAGGTTAGATGTA
>JBHIUX010000001.1:0-51714 GCA_042138065.1 Nitrosopumilaceae archaeon | reverse complement strand
CTCAAGTAAGAAAAGCTCATTAGTGAAATTTCTCATCAGAAACTAGTTTGAGTAAAGAGGAAATTGGGATTACTGCGTCAAAAAAAGATGATTTTAGTGAATGGTATACACAAGTGGTGTTAAAGGCAGAACTTGCGGATTATGCACCAGTTAAAGGATTAATTGTTTTAAGACCTGATGGATATTCAATTTGGGAGTCTATTAAAAAATCATTAAATGAAAAATTTTCAAAGATAGGGATCAAGGATGGGTTTCTTCCTGTTTTAATTCCAGAATCATTGCTATCCAAAGAAAAGAAACATTTTGCTGGATTAAACCCTGAAGTTTTTTGGGTCACACATTCTGGTGAAAATGAAGTTGGTGACAAGCTTGCACTACGACCTACATCTGAGACTTTGGCATATTCACTGTACTCAAAATGGATTAAAAGTTGGAGAGATTTACCTCTCAAAATTAATTTTTGGAACACTGCATTACGTGCAGAAATAAAGGGTACAAAACCATTCATTAGAACATCTGAATTTTTATGGCAAGAAGGTCATACCGTACACACCACACAAGAAGAAGCTGAAAAAGAAGTTTTGAAGATTTTAGATATTTACAAATCAATTATTGAAGAGGAATTAGCAATTCCTGTAGTCCCAGGTAAGAAAAGTGAAAAAGAGAAATTTGTTGGTGCAGTTTACACTACAACAATGGAATCTGTGATGCCTGATGGAAAGGCATTACAGATGGGTACATCTCATTTTCTTGGACAAAATTTTTCAAAACCATTTGAGGTAAAGTTTGCGGATAAAGATAATGTAGAAAATTTTGTGTGGCAAACATCATGGGGCGTTTCATGGAGATTAATTGGCGCAATGATTATGACGCATGGGGATGACAAAGGACTGGTTTTACCTCCAAAAGTGGCACCAATTCAAGTTGTCATAATTCCAATTTATTATTCCGATGAAGACGCGCAGAAGGTTTTGAAAAAAGCAAATGAGCTTCAAGAGACCATCACTAGTAAAAAAATCAGAGTTCATGTTGATGATAGAGATCAGCTAACCCCAGGTTACAAATTTCATGATTGGGAGCTAAAAGGAATTCCATTAAGAATAGAAATAGGACCAAAAGATATTGAAAAAAACAAAGTTGTTTTAGCAAAACGATACAATAAAGAAAAAATCGATATGCCATTTGATAATGTAGCTGAAAAATTGGAATCAGTTTTAGATGATGTTCAAAAACAGATGCTAGTTTCTAGCAAAAAAGTACTAGATGAGATGACCCATAACATTTCAAGTTATGAAGATTTTAAATCGCAGATAGAAAAAGGAGGATTTTTACAAACTCCTTGGTGTGGAAAACAAGAGTGCGAAGAGAAAATTAAAGAAGAAACAGGTGCGGATATACGCGTAATTCCCTTTGGTAGCGAAGATTCTAGTAAAAAATGCATTTATTGTAAAGAACAAAGTGTGTCAGTGCCAATTTTTGCTCGCGGATATTAAATTTGGAGTAAACGTAATAAACACTTGATTCTTTTTTTTACCTATGACTACAGTTCCTGAACAACAATCTAAAGAGGTTCTTTTAGAACAATTTAATGAAACACGTACAAGAACTCTAGAATTAGTTAAGACACTAGAAAAAGATGACTTTGTTGTTCAAACCGCCTTTTTCATGAGTCCGCCAAAATGGCATATTGGTCATGTTAGCTGGATTTACGAGGCAATTTTAAGTAAAATTGATAAGAATTATGAGTTTTACTCAAAAGAATTTTCAGAATATCTCAATTCGTATTATCAACAGTTTGGAACTCCACAAGATAAAGGAAGAAGAGGCATAGTTTCACGTCCAACCGTTGATCAAATATTCGAATACTTTGACGTAATTAATCAGCGCGTGGAAAATTTTCTCAAAAACAATACACTATCAGTTGAAGCATCAAGATTAATCACAATGGGGTTTCATCATGAATGTCAACATCAAGAACTTTTAGTTTATGATCTTCAACATTTGCTTGCAGATCAATATAGACCTGTGAAAAAGAATTCTCCTCCAAAACCTTCAACAGCAGAACAGAAATCTGTTCAGATTAAAGGAGGTTTGTATACTATGGGGTACAATGGAAATGATTACTGTTATGATATTGAATTACCAGAACACAAAATCTATCTCAATGATTACAGAATTGACATGTTTCCAATTACAAATGAACAGTATCTAAAGTTCATTGATGATGGCGGATACACTGATTACAAATTTTGGTTATCTGATGGATGGGAGAAAGTCAAAGAAAACAATTGGGAGGCTCCCATGTATTGGGAAAAAATTGATGGGCAATGGATGACTCAAGACTTTGTTGGAAAACGAAAAATAAATCCAAAAGAGCCTGTTTGTCATGTTAGTTTTTACGAAGCATCTGCTTATTGCAAGTGGGCAGGAAAAAGACTACCTACCGAAGCAGAATGGGAAAAGGCGGCATGCTGGAATGAAGCAAAACAAACCAAATCGATTTTTCCATGGGGAAATAATGCGCCAGCCTCTTCTCAAGCAAATCTTTTAGAGTCATATCTTTGGAATTGCTCTGAAATTGGCGCCTACCCAGAAGGAAAAAGTCCATCTGGTTGCCAACAAATGATTGGCGATGTATGGGAATGGACATCTTCTGAATTTAATGGATATCCAGGTTTTAAGACAGGATTTGATGAATACAATGACAAGTGGTTTACAAATCAAAAAGTTCTACGAGGTGGCTCATTTGGCACCCCAAAGATGTCTATTCGTGGCAGTTATAGGAATTTCTTTAGATTAGATGAAAGATGGTTGTTTTCAGGATTTAGATGTGCTGAAGACATTTAGTTTTTAGAAACTAAAACTATCGCGTAATGATTATTTTCATCCTTCCAAATTTTGTTTATACTAAATCCTGTATTTTCAAATAATTTAGGAATTTCTGAAGCAGAATACTTGTGTGAGTGTTCTGTATGAATTAATTCATTTTCTTCAAATGTTAATGATAGATTAGCTTTTGAAATTTGTACTGTTTGTTTTTCAAGTGAGCGTAAGTACATTTCAATTCTATCTTCATCATCGTTATACTGTGCAACATGAGAGAATTTATCTAAATCAAAATTACCATCAAGTTCTTGATTTATTCGCTGCAGAATATTGAGGTTAAATTTAGCAGTGACTCCTTGAGAATCATCATAAGCATTTTCAAGGATTTCTTTTTCTTTGATTAAATCCAAACCAATTAGGAAGAGATCAGATTCTTTCATAGTTTTGTTTATTTTTTTAAGAAATTCAGATCCCTCATCTGGACAAAAGTTTCCATAGCTTGATCCTAAAAATACAATCAAGTTAGGTTTTTCATCATATTGTTTTACGAACTCTAATCCTTTTTCATAGGTGTCCACAATGCCAGTAATTTGTAAATTATCATAATCTCTTTGAAGGCTTTTTGAGCTATCCCTCAAGATTTCTGAAATGTCAATTGGCATATACTCTATTGTATCATGAAGTTTGTCAAACACATCCAAAAGTAATCTTGTTTTTGTGGAAGAACCACTTCCAAGCTCTACTAATCGAAATTGTTTGTCTATGTATTCTGGAAGTTCATTTTTGAGTTCTTTGAGAATCTTGATTTCTGTTCTGGTCAGATAGTACTCTGGCAAAGTGCAGATTTTCTCAAATAACATAGAACCGGTATTATCATATAGGAATTTTGGACTGATGAATTTTTGTTCCTGATTCAGGCTGTATTTGATTTCTTCAGCAAAGGTCTTTTTGGATATTGCAGAATCTGGCTTGAAATAGCTGACATCAGAATCTATCTGATATTCAGAATATCCTAAATCCTGCTGAATTGAATTTGTACTCAAGTATGAAAGCGATCATTATTTTGTAAATAAATGCTTTGCCGAATCTTTTGAAAAACAACTCATATTTCTTGATATAGTTCCATTGTAAACTGAAAATGATGGAAGAAATACTAAGAGTTGAAAATTTACTAAAACATTTTGTAAAAAAAAGTATTTTCAGCTCACAAGTATCAGTTGTCAAGGCAACAGATGATATTTCTTTTAATGTTAAAAAAGGCGAAGTCTTCGTTCTAGCTGGTGAATCAGGTTCTGGTAAATCAACTATTGCTAAACTAATTCTAAGATCAATTCAACCAGATTCTGGAAAAATAATTCTTGAGGGCGAAGAGATAAAAAATGATGCAAAAAGTTTAGCAAAAATAAGGATGCAGTGCCAGATGGTGCACCAAGATCCATATGATTCTATTAATCCTAGAATGAAAGTTTTTGACATAATTTCTGAACCCTTGGAGATTCATAATATTGGAACAAAAGAAGAAAGAAAAAATCGAGTTATTGAAGTCTTAAAAGAGGTTAGACTAGAACCGGCTGAAGATATTGCGAAAAAATATCCACATATGCTTTCTGGCGGACAGCGACAACGAATAGTAATTGCTCGGGCATTAGCATTAAAACCAAAGATAATCATTGCTGATGAGCCGGTATCTATGCTCGATGTGTCAATAAGAGCTGAAGTTTTAGAATTAATGAACGATCTTCAGAAAAAATATGGAATAACATTCATTTACATTACACATGATTTAGCTACAGCAAGGTACTTTGGTCAAAGAATTGCAATTTTGTATTTGGGAAAAATTGTAGAAATGGGACCAATTGATGATGTGTTGTTACACCCAAAACATCCTTACACACAAGCCTTAATCGATGCAATATCAGAGCCCGACCCTGAAAATCTGCATCGGGAGAAAAAAATCAGAATTAATGAAGCCATAGATATTGATGTCTATCATGGTTGCAGATTTCAGGCAAGATGCCCCTACGCTATTGAAAAGTGCAAGGAAGAGCCCCCATTAGAAAAAATAGAAAACAATAGAGAGGTTGCCTGCTTTGTTAAATTGGAATAATTATTGAAGTGGCCTTGGAATTTTTTTGGCTATATGAGATATTGACACTCGGCCAGGGCCGGCTACAATAATCACGACACAGGAGGCAAGCAACATAAGATCAAGCGCAAATCCTCCATCTCCTGTTAGATTAGATGCTTGTTTAACATAGAAAATTGCACCCAGCATAATTATTGAAAGAAGTGATGCAGAAATTCTTGTTAACACGCCAACAATTAACAAAATTCCTGGAATTAGTTCTGCTAATGCAATTGGAATTTGCATTTCTGCAGGCAATCCTAAAGGACCTGTAAGAAATCCAACAAATCCTGGATTAAATTTGCCTGAACCTTGAACTATGAAAATTACACCTATAGATGCTCTTAACCCCCAAAATGCAATATCATGTAGTTTGTTTTCTCGAAATTTTGCTTCAGTCATGAAAGTTTTTACCTAATGCAGGAATAAAACGAGGCTTATTAAAAATCTTAATTACAATAGAACAGAAGTCTATATAGACAACATGAGTAAAAACGAAAGATTTCATCTTCCGCCAGATATTGATTTAGAATATAAAAAATTAGTTTTCGAATTAATTCAAAGAGAAGAAGATGGCGAAAGAATTGATTATGAAAAAGAATCTATCAACTTTTGGAATCAAAAATTAAAAGAAGCAGTGAATAACCAAAAGCCAGACTAGGTTGTCATTGAAGGCAATCGTTTATCCTTGTAAGTAACAACATGAGAAACTCCATTTTTTGGGAAAACACCGTAAATGAGTTTAGCTCTTTGTACAACAGAGTCTTTTAGTGACACCATTAAGAATTGACTTTCTTTTGATCTCTCAGCAAGAATTTTTCCCAATTTTTCAGAGTTTGGAGCATCAAGATGTGCATCAACTTCGTCAAATAGGTAAAATGGCGATGGTTTTAGTTTTTGGAGGGCTAAAACAAATACAACAGCTGCGAGTGTTTTTTCTCCACCACTTATTGATGTTGATTCTCTTTTTGGTTTATTTTTGAACTGAATTAGGTAAGAAATTCCAGAAGAGAAAATATCATCTTCATTTTCTAATTCCAACCAGGCATTACCGCCAGTCATTTTTGTGAAAATTAATCGAATCTCTTTATCCACCTTATCAAATGCATCAAGGAAGGTTTGTCGTTTATCCTTCTCAATTGATTCTATAAATCTGACAATAGAGTTTCTCTCTTCCTCAAGAGAGTTTTTCCTTGTGGACATTGAACGATATCCGTCGGAAATTTCAAGATATGTGGAAGGTGCTTTTGCGTTGAGCTCAGTGAGGCTTCGTTGTTCAGAAAATAAGGGTTGAAGAACTTCTGAGACATCAAATGTTTCAGCATTTTCGTCTAATCCATAAGCATCGATGATTCTCTTAGTTGCAGTTTCTCTCTCATACAGTTCCTTCAAATCTCGCCTTAGAGAATCAGATTGTCGTTCTAAACCACCAATCTCTTTTGTAAGGGTTTTTTCGCGTTCATTTAGTGCTTTTAATTTATCATCATATTCTTGTAATTCAGAAACTGAGGTTCCAGAAGTACTGATAATTTCTTGCTCCTTTTGTCGTAGTGCAACTAATTCTTGATTTGCTTCTTCTTTTTGTTTTTCTAGTTCTCCAATTGTACTCTCAATTTCTTGTCGTTCCTGAACTAAATCATCATTTTCTTCATGAAAAGCTCTGATTTGAGACTTGCCATGTGCATCTTTTGTGTTTATGTTTACTAATTCTGTTGTTTTTTCATTATGTATGATAACAATTTCAGTTTGACGTTTTTGTAGTTCAGCTTTTTTTGCATTTAATCTTGCAATTTCATGTGAAATTCTAATTTGCTCACCGTCTTCATAATTTTCTTTAACAATAGAGACTCTTTCCTTTAGAGAATCAACATATGAGCTTTGTTTTGAAACTTCAGTTTCTAGATGTGCAATTCGTTGTTGTTGTTGTTCAATTCTATTTGTTAATGAGTCTGTTAATCTTTGAGTTCTTGAAATTTGATCAGTGAGATCAGAATGACGGTGTTCTGCAGTAGCTAGTTCTGTTTCAGAAATAGATAGTCTATCCTGATATTTCTCAATTGTCTCGTTAATTTTTTTCAATGAATTTTTCTTCTTTTGAACAAATTTCTTTAGAAGAGTAACTGATTGTAACAGGCCATCAATTGAAGTACTTTGAGAGATGATTTTTGTAAGCTTGGATATTTTTGAATTAATATCAACAGTTACTGCGCTTGATTTTGCTTCAAAGAATGCGCCTCCCACAGATACAGCTTTGTAACCTTCTTTCGAAATTTTATGAGCAGCGTCCTTCGATTCAGTTAGAACGACATTTCCGAAAAGAAATGATTTGATTGGAGCAAATTTTGGATCACATCTAACATAATCGGTTAAGATTCCAATTACTCCTTTTTCTTTTGGAGGGTCTAGTTTGAATTTTGGAATTGCTTCTAGTGGAATTATTTTTAATTTGGGCAAGTTTTTGTGTTTGGCAAATTCTGCGATGTTGATTAAGGCAGTAAAGTCTCTGACAACTATTGCCTTTATCCAATCAGAAGAGGCGGCCATTATTGCTCGCTCATATTGTTTATCCCAAGAAATCATTTCATAAACAAGTCCCATTATTCCTAATTGCTCAGCATCTTCTTTGAGTTTTGCAACAGTATAATCTTCATGCATTGCGTCTTTGACAAAATTAATTTTTGTTTCAAAATGAGTAGCAGCTTTGCTTGATTTTTCTAAGATCAAATTAAGGTCTTCTATATCTTTTTCAAATTTTGTTCTTTTAGAAGAAAATTCAGATATTCTTGATTTTAATTCTGTTACAGTTGCTTTATGATTGGAGATTGTTGTTTCTAATTTTTGTTTAAGTTGTACTAAGTTTTGATGTTCATTACTAATATCATTGTTTTTGGTTGTATTTTCTATGATTTTTTTCTCCAGTTCTTTTTTCTCAGATTCAAATTTTTTCAATGATAATTGTGCGTCATGCAAATCATTGGTTAGTTTTTTAATTTTTTGATCTACTTCACGTCTTTGAGAGGCGGCATGAGCTTGTTCAGATATTACTTTGTCAAGTAAAGTATCCAAAATTTGTAATTCATCATTAATTTTTTTCTTGTCTGCATTTGTTTTTTCTATTGATTCTTTTTGTTGAGAAATTTCAGATTCAATACTACCACGTTGTTGTTGAACTTGCTCAATTTCTTCTTTAATTTGTGGTAATCTATTTTCGATTTGTACGAGTCTCTTTTTCTTTGTTGCAACAGTACTGTTAATTTCTTCAAATTTGTGCATTGCATCACTCAATTCAGAATCAATTGATGCTTTTGCTTGATTGAATTCATTGACTTCTTTCATAAAAGCAGATTTTTTTGTTTCTAATTCTTCAATTTCCTTTTTGATGACAGTTAGTTCTTCACCAAATTTTGAAGATTCTGATTCTAACCCACCTAGTGTTTGTTCTTTTGAAATCTTGTCAGATTTGATAGATTTCATCTTGTTTGCAGCATCGATAGCGTTTAGTCTTGCTACCTCTTTTTCTATAAAATCATGACGAAGTTTGAGATTTCGTTCCTCTTCTAGATTGTCAATTTGTTTTTTGACCTCACCCATTTTGGCCATAGCAATCTCAAGGCGCTGATCTGCTGCCTGAAGTTGCTTCTCAGCCTCAGATTTCTTCTCATCAAAGTACGAGAGGCCAACCAAATCCTCAATTGTTTTTCTTTTTTCCTCAGAGCTAAATTCTGAGATTCTAGTCACGGTGCCCTGCTGTACAGCATTAAGCTGGTTTAGTCCAGCATTTGCCATATCAAGGAGGTCTAAAATTTGATGGCGCTGTGTTTTCTTTTTGTTAAGATAGTAGACGTTTTCACCTTTGTCATCCATTTCTCTAGTGATTTCAACAGAGTCAGAATCCACAGGTATTTTTCTATCAGAATTATCAAAATGAACACTCGCTCTTGCCATTTTTGGTCCACGTCTTTGTGCGCCTTCTACATCATGAATAAGAGATCTTAGTTTATCAGCTCTCATGACCTTGGGCCTATTTTCACCCAATGCGAAAATTATCGAGTCTAAAATGTTACTTTTTCCAGAACCGTTTGGTCCCGATATAGATACAAGACCAGGCTCAAAATCAACAATGGTGTTCTTAAATCCAAAGGATTTGAAGCCAAAAATTTCTACCTTCTTAATATGAACCAATGAAAGAAGTTCTGGGATCAGTAGGATAATTGATTGCGAACAAGTTTAGTTGACAAATGTGATAGATTTTTCCAAGTTTTTGTTCACGAGAAAAAATAAAGTGAAACCTATCTATAATAATTCGCTAAGATTCATTCATGGTAAAACTAGGCATCATTCAGACTAGCTCTTTCTCTTCCAATGAACAAGGGATTGACAAAGTGTCAAAGATGCTTAAAGTTTTAGGAAAAAAAGAAACTGACATTGTTTGCTTGCCTGAACAATGGTTAAAAGATAATAGAATTTCAAAATTTGAAAAAGAATTTGAGGAATTCAAAATTATTGCTAAAGATTATAACATGACTATAATTCCTGGTGCTTTTTATGAACGCAAAGATTACAGATTTGCAATATCATCACCTGTGATTGGACCAAAAGGGGAAATCATTGGAAGGCAGGAAAAAATTCATCCATTTGATTATGAGAAGAAGCTTGTTCAGTCAGGCGGAAAAACTAAGATTTTCAAAACAAAGTGCAAGTTTGGAATAGTAATTTGTTATGACATGGTCTTTCCAGATGTAGCTAATTCGTTCGTAAAAAAAGGGGCAGAAGTGCTTTTTTCGCCTAGCAGGATAATCAAACGAGGAATATCCCCTTGGCACATGTATGTTCAGGTCAGGGCTCTTGAAAATAGAGTCCCCATTCTAGCCGTAAATGTAGAGAATCAAAGATTTGGTGGTAAAAGCGTCATTGTGGATTTGACAGAAAAAGATGGCGTTATGATTCCTAAATTGACAGCAAAATTATCAGGGCAAAAGGCAATTTCAAAGAATTTTGATCTAAAAAAGTATCAAAAAAGTAGAATGAAAAGATTTTCAGATTCTAGAACATTTTCGTAAAAAATTAATTTCCTTTAACAAATTCTTCACAAGCCGTTTTTGCTTGTGGATCACTCATTTGTTTTAGAGGATGTTTCATCAAATAAGCGCTTGCAGGGATAATCGGACCCCCAACTCCCCTATCAAGAGCAATTTTTGCTAAACGTAATGCATCAATCACAATACCAGCTGAATTTGCCTTATCATCAACTTCAAGCCTTACTTCCATGTTATATGGAATGTTTGCCCATTGTCTTCCTTCAATTCTCATGAACATTAATTTTGTATTTCCTAAAAATGGGATGAAATCAGAAGGACCTACATAGATTTGATCATCGTCTAGTCTTTCATCTAATTGACTTTGAACACTTTCAGTTTTTGAAATTCTTTTACTAACTAGGCGTTCTTGTTCTTTCATGTTTAAAAAGTCGGTATTTCCACCTACATTGATTTGATATGTTTTTTCGATTTTAGTTCCACGATCATTACATAACCTTGCAAGGGTCCTGTGAACAATTGTTGCGCCGACCTGACCTTTAATATCATCACCAACAACTGGAATATTTTTTTCTGCAAATTTTTTCCCCCATTCTTCATCAGATGCAATAAAAGACGGAATACAATTAACAAAAGCTGTATTTGTGTCAAGACAAATTTGAGCCCAAAATTGTGTAGCTTTGTCGGATCCAACAGGAAGATATGATACTATAATTTCAGTTCCAGTTTCTTTTAATATTTTTTTTATTTCATCAGTAAGTTCTGATTCTGATTTTGTAGTTTTAATTGGTTTAACTCTGTTTTCTACCCAAATTCCAACGCCATCAAGTGCAGGACTTTCATATACTTTGGCATTAGTTTTTGGCATCTCATCTTTTGGAATCCAATCCACCATGTTTGGATACTCGTAAATCGCTTCATTGATTGTCTTACCAACTTTGTTTTCACCTACGTCAAATCCACATACAAAATCGATATCGTGAATCCCATAACCGCTTAATTCCTCATGAATTATTCCTATGACTTTCTGAGATGGGTTTTTTCTATAGTATTCAATACCTTGAATTAATCCAGAAAAACAGTTGCCTATACCTACCAATCCAACCTTTATTTTATCTGGCATTCGCATTTTTTCTTCTTCAGCTGGTTTAAAGTTTTCCTAAATCCAAACTAATTGTAGAATATTTTTTCATAATAAGTCAGAATTTTATATCCGTTATCAAGTGTTCATTTCATGATAAAACCCGGTCGTCCAGTAAAAGATATTGAAATTAAAAACGATACAAGCATAGAAAAAATCTTTGAGGAAATGTCGCAATCTGGAGGTTTTGAATCCACAAGTCTTTCAACTGGATTAGAAATCTTAACCGAAATGATTTCAGATGAAAAATGTCTTAGATTTCTTTCATGTGTTGCAGCTGTAATGTCTACAGGACTTCGTGGCATTATCAAAGACATGATTAAGAACAAATGGTTTGATGTTATGATTACAACTTGTGGTGCATTAGACCATGACATTGCAAGGCATTTTTCAAATTACAAAGAAGGATCTTTTACTATGGATGATAGCGAATTAGTTGGCCAAAATATTCACAGATTAGGTAACGTACTGGTCCCTATGGAAAGTTACGGTCCTATAATTGAAGAAAAAATTCAAGCGTTTTTGGAAGAAGAATACAAATCTGGAACTCGTGAAATGTCAACTGCAGATATTTGTAAAATGATAGGAAAGCATCTTGGAGAGAATTCATTTTTGTATTGGGCTTACAAAAACAACATTTCAGTAATTGTTCCTGGAATTGTTGATGGCGCAGTAGGAAGCCAAATTTGGCTTTTTTCTCAAAAACATAACGATTTTAAATTAAATCTTATTGAAGATTCAAATCTTTTATCGAGTTTAATTTTCAAAGCAAAAAAATCTGGTGCCTTTATGATAGGTGGAGGAATTTCAAAACATCATACTTTGTGGTGGAATCAATATCGAGATGGATTAGATTATGCACTGTACATCACAACTGCTCAAGAATTTGATGGGAGTCTAAGTGGTGCATTAGTAAGAGAGGCAATTTCTTGGGGCAAGGTTACTCAAAAGGCAAAGCAGGCCACAATTCATGCAGAAGCAACCACAATTCTTCCTTTTTTGTATTCAGCTTTACTTTCAAAAATAAAATAGCCTTAGGCAGTAATGCCTGAGCTGTGATCCCATGTGGAATAAAATTTTGGGCTTAGTTCTAAAATTACAGAAAATCCGTTTTTTACACCATCTAACAAAAATTTTGCAATTTCGTTATCCAAACTTCCTGTATATTTTAACATGATTTTTTCTGCAACAGGCAACATTTGATTAATTTCATCTAAGATTTTTACTGTTGCTTTTCCTCTAACGCCCTTATATGGAAGGGTCTCATCATCAATACAAAAATACACATTGTTGTTGTTTTTTATGTTCTGAACTTTTTTAGAGGTCTTGCTTGTTTCAATATACAATTTTTCATTTTCATAAAAATACCAAACTGTATGAATATTTGGTTCAGAGTTTTTATCAATAGTCCCCAGTTGGAGATTTAGTTTACTATTAGTTAGAAAATCAATTACTTGCTGTTGTGTTAATGCTGAACCAAAACCTGGGCTGGCATGTATTATTTTCATAGGCTGCTTCATCCTTTTCTTAGAATGAATTGCATTATAGCCTCTTTTGAGTATTCAATTCCGTGTTCTTCTAGAGTGTGCTCTCCAAATTCAGCGATCACTTTCTCTGTTTCGCCTTCTGCGACAAACTCACACTCGAATCCATAGTCACTACACGTCAGCTTTACCATGATTAAGGTGGTTTTAGCACTGAAATAATAGTTTTCGCAAACTTCACAATTGATTTTGGTAAGTGGGTTTTTTGAAAATTAATAAAAACGAATGATTTCTGTAATACCATATGATGACAGAACCTCCAAAAGCCTCAGGAGGAGATGAAATGTGTCCGATTTGTAACAAGCCCAAATCACGACATACTCCTGAAGAAATGCTTGCTTGTTCTCGTAAAATTAGAGAATATCAAGATGCTAAAGAAGAACATGGCAAAGAATAGTTCATCACGATAAACTATTATTCATTGGATTCAAAATTAGATCTAGTTTGTTTCCAAGAATTAGAATTAAAGAAATGAAACCAATTAACATAGAAGGAGGCTATCTAGTAGATGGTTTCCCATCAGTAGGATTTACAGAGGCAATTGCTACTGAATCATTAATTCACACCACTCAATTTGATCTGGCAGGTATTCTAGATTCTGATGGTTTTCCGCCAGTAAGTCTGATTAAGGATGGAAAGCCAAATTATCCAACTAGAATATTTGTGAATGAAAGTTTGAAAGTAGCAGTTTTTTCATCCTATCTTACAATTGCAGAACCAATGCATAGAACAGTAGCTCGCACTATGCTAAGCTGGGCAAGAAAACACAATGTTTCGCTAATTGTTAGTGGAGTTGCCATAAAATCCAAAGAGAGTAATGAACAGGTCTTGGCGGCTGCAAGCACAGATGAGGCAAAAAACAAGTTGACCGAGGCAGGATTTTCTATTTTAACACATGGTACAATTCCAGGAATTCCTGGCCTTTTATTAAATGAAGGAATGATAAATAACCAAAATGTTGCAGTAATTTTGTTCAACACTGTTGGAACTGGTCCTGACTTCAAGGCAAGCGCACAACTGTGTCTTGCAATGGCAAAACTCATTCCCGGAGTTTCTTGTGATATTGGTATGCTTCAAAAAGAAGCAGAAAAGGCAGAGAAAAATATCAAAGAGGCAGAAGAAGAAGCTAAAGATCTAAAGGGCTCAATGTACGGCTAACCACAATCGATTATTTCTATCTCCGGTTCACATTCATCATTAAACAAGTCTATTTGCTCAACCACATTTGCACAAAATTCAGGATCTAATGTCTGTTCAAATTTTTCAATATCAGTGAGAATTCCTATATGTTTTATTGAACAAGATGTGAAAATAGTTCCCAACAATATTCCGATTGATACTGCAATGATTATTACAATAATAGTTTTAGTTGACTTAGCTTTGAGTGATGTCAATTTCTATTGTAGAAACATTGCGTTTTTTTCCATCTTGAGAGGTTAATGAATCAGAAGCAATTCTAACATCACTTATCCTATACCCTACAGTATCCATTCTTTTTACAATCATTTGAGAAACATCAACTGCTTGGGTAATTCGTTTTCCCCTAGCCTTTATTGTAACTGTTGGCTGAGTTGATAATTGTGTCAGGGTAGCAGTAACGTATGTCATGATTGGTTTTGTTCCAACAAAGATGACATTTCGTTCCTTTGTTTCCGTTTCTTCTGGTGGGGATTGAGTTGTTTCTACTTGTTGCTCTGGGGCAGTTTCAGGTTCAGGTGTTTCTTGAACAGTTTGTTCTGGTTCAGGTGCGGATTCTGAAACTTGAGGAGCAGATTCAGGTTCTGAAATTTGTTCAGATTGATTTTCTTGTTTTGTTTTTTGAAATTCTGAAAATATTTCTTCGGCTTCAGTCGGCTTGTTATTCTCGCTCAAATCGTTATTCCTACAGAATCAGCTTGTTCATTCGGTTTTATTTAATGTTTAAGATTTTCTCGTTCTATATACTCTTCAAAAATTTTTTCCAAACTCTCATCACTAGAGTTTTGCTTAACTTTCTCTACTAATTCTTTTTCTTCAATTTCGTAACAATTTAGAACATCCTGATAATCTTTGTAAACCAGTAAAACTTTGTCCTGAAAAATGCAGTGATAAAGTTTCTCTTTTTCCATCAATTCAGGTTTAATTTTTATTCCATCCTTGTTAGCAGCAATTGGATTTGACACAAAAACATTGAAACTATATTATATTTAGATGAAGCCCTCCCGATATCATAATATTCTTTTTTCTGTATGGAATACTAATGAATCGAATAATTTTTCATATTGATTTTGATTATTTTTATGCCCAATGTGAAGAAATACGTGCTCCTGAATTGAAAACTAAACCTGTTGTTGTATGTGTTTTTTCAGATAGAGGAGGAGATAGCGGTGCAGTCGCTACTGCAAACTACGTGGCAAGAAAGTTTGGAGTAAAATCTGGAATGCCAATACGATTTGCTAAAAAAAGGCTTGAAGAAAGACCTGATACTGTTTTTCTTCCAACTGATTTTGATTATTACTCAGATATGTCAGAAAAGGCTATGAAAATCATTGAAGAGTATGCAGATATTTTTGAATATGTAGGAAAGGATGAAGCCTATCTTGATGTTTCAGAAAAAACAGGAGGGAGTTTTGATAAAGCGAGTCATCTTGCGCAGCAAATCAAAAATATAATTCGTGATAAAGTCAAGCTTACATGCTCCATCGGAGTTTCTCCAAACAAGCTTGTCTCAAAAATTGCATCAGATTTTAAAAAACCGGATGGATTAACGGTTGTTCCTCCAGAAAAAGTAGAAGCATTCTTGGAACCGTTAAAGATCAGAGATATTCCAGGAATTGGTAAAAAAACGGAAGCAAAATTCAGTGAAATGAATCTTGAAACAATATCTGATTTAAAGAAACTGGATGTTTTTTCATTAAATCAGCAATTTGGGAGACGAAGTGGGGCTTACATTTACAATTCTGCTAGAGGGATTTATGATGAACCAGTAACTCCTCGTTCTCCAAATATTCAATATTCTAAGATTACTACTTTGAAAAAAGACTCTAAAGACTTTGATTTTCTTTCAAAAAATCTTGAGGAGTTAGCTAAAGAAGTTCATGAAATTATTAAAAACAAAAACTTGATGTTCAAATCAGTTGGAATTCAGTTTGTTCAATCTGATTTATCAAATAAAACAAAATCTAGAATGCTACGAAATCCAACGTCAGGCCTTGATGAACTTATAAAAACATCACAGCAATTATTGAGAGAAGCACTAGAAGACCAGACAATTGACATAAGAAGATTAGGAGTTAAAGTATCGGAATTATCAGAAATGAAAGGTCAAAGTAGCATTGATAGTTATTTTTGAATTATATATGAACACATTATTTTATAATCATGGTAAAGAAACTAACCACCAACACTAAAATGATAATTATTTTATCAATTGCCGCTATTCTAATTGTTTTTTCAACAAATGTTCTTCCTGATTTGATTGGTGATACACCAACAACTACATCAGATGAATATCATTATGAGACAACTTTTCCAGTAGGACGCCCTTCAGAATTAAATACAAATAATCAAAGTTCTTCACCATGAATTAAATTCTAACTCAAACTTTGATAATCTGATTTTCTACTAGAAATTCAATTCCATTAAGAAAATCTTGATCAGTTACCTTTCCTTCTGCCCACCAACCAGCAGTATCTTTAACCCAATTAGGAACAAATGGCAATGATGATTGTTGGGATTCATTTGAGATTGAAACTTTGATTACACCTTGATTTATCAAAAATTTAATCCCTGAAAGAAAATCTTCTTCTTCAATCAATCCTTTTGACCACCATTCTGCATTATTTTGAACCCAACTTGGAACCGTAGGAGTTTTTGTGGTTATTGTTGAAGTCTGAGTCATATCAAGTTCAGTGCCCATTATTTCAATTGTTTTTGTTTGATAGCTAAATGGAACTGTTAAAGTTCTTTCATTAGGTCCAATTTTTTCTACATAGTCTGTAATTCTATCATCAGAAACGACTTGAAAACGGTCGTCTTTCCCATAGATTGTTTTTGCATCAATCAATGTTCTTGGTAGCTCAACAGTAAAGCGGCCTCCACTGTTTGTGTTTAATGAAAATCGTAAAGAGTTTGAATCCTCATTAGGCATTACTAGTGTAACTGAGCCAGAAGTAATTGAATATGCAAGTTTTTGTTGGCCACCAAATATCTTAACTGATTTTGTCATCTTTTCTGTATTATGAGTTGGGCTAAATGAAAATGATGTTTCTGCTTCAGCTGATTTTGAAGAAACCTTGACTAGATAGTTTCCAGAAGTTTCCCATAAAGCGCTATCAGCTGTAAGCTCAGCTAAAAATCGTTGTTCATAACTAAGTGTAACAGACTGAGATTGAATGACTTTTCCTGTAGGATCAATAACTGATAAAGTAATTGTAGATCCTGGTAATGCATCAGCAACTTTGCCTGAAATAATAATTTTCTCTCCAAAAGAATAACTGCTTTTATCAGAAACTAGGGTTATTGGAGAAACCAAAACTGAACGTGGTTCTATTTTTGCAGAGTTTGAGTATGATCTATAAACTACGTGAACAAAATCGTTTTCGTTAACAAAGATAGAATCATCAGTACCAATCTCTGATGAGAATTTTATTTGTCCAGAAAATACACCAGAATTAATTTCTGTTTCAACTAAAAGTAGTGTTAAACCGCTAGTGAAAGAATCGGATTTCACAGTAACAAAAATTGAATTCTTTATTTGCATGTTAGTATTTTGTTCAAAATCTTCAACCGTGACTGTGCCGTACTCGTCGATTTTGTATCCTGGTTTATCCCACTGTGGAAGATATTTTGCAGCACTAGCTGTTTGTACGGATGAAAAAATTATGACGACGGATAAAATTCCAATGAGGAAAAGTGATTTTCTGTGATTCACTGCAAACTTTACGAGGAACGCCAGTTAACCGTTTGTCTGTTCAGTTAAACGAACTGTTAATCAGTTCATACTTTTTGATCATCTTTAAGTAACGTTATAGGTACTTTATAGTTGGCACGAGGTTGTATGAATTTCGGTAGGTCTTCGTTAATGTTGTTGCTTGGCTTTAGCCTCTTGTTTTTTTAGACGGCGGGTTTCAATAATCATTACGACAAGTAAGAATATGAACAGCCAGGGAAGAAACATTATTTCTCCTGCAACTGAATGAAATTCTTCCCATTGTTCTGCATTTGTTGTAACTTTTAATGCATAAACTGATAGTGCAAAAATTCGGATTACATTAACAGCTACTGTTCCTATAATTCCTAAAACAAAGTAAATTGCTTTTCTGTTTCTTGCAATATTCATTTTGAGTAAAAATGCACCCATCACTAAAGAGTAAATGATTATGCTATGTACTCCAGCTGATGGCCAAAACACCTGTAGTGCAAACGGTCCATGATCACCGCGAAGATACATCAAGTTGTCTCGTGCGGTTGCAATTCCAAGATCAAATAGATTGACTAGGAAAACATTTAGCTGAACAAGGTACGGAACGATGTATTGTAGCGGTCCAAGAGAATCATATGGGAAAAATGCATCAAGTGAGAGTATTATTGCAGAGCCACCAAGAAATATTGGTCCAGCCGGTGCAATTCTAATCCATTTTTTTCCAAAATATATTGAAAGTGCAGTAATTACAAATACACACATTATGATGAAATCCCACATCCAGGTCCAAGAGTAAATTAATTGAACATTGTAAATTTCAGCTCCATTGTTGATGTATTCTCTTAATCCAAATTCTAGTGCAACAAGATAGGCAATTACTACGCCTGCCAGAGGTACAACTGTTAAGATTCTCTTTTGGGATATTCCTATCTTTATTCCCACTAATTCTGCTATGATAAATGCCAAGGCAAACAGAAATCCTCCCCTACCCTGGTTCCAACTAAGACTAAATGTATCTGGAAACGCTGCCAAGGCAAATAAAATTGGACTTGCTATTAATCCAATTGCAATGTACAGATTTTTGTTTTCCATTGGAATACCCAGTAAAAATGGATCATAAAAGGTTAGAGCATGAGAAATTACCTCTAGAAAAGATATTACTTTGAAAAATTAAGTGGAACAGTTGACAGAAACATATCCTGACGATACAGTAGCTTGGTGTGGAGCTTGCCAGGTCGAGATTAAAGGAAAATCAAAGTGGATTGCACACCTTGAATCTAATGAGCATAAATCTAATGTGGAACAGCTAACAGATTCCCGACTCGTTAGAGCCGATCATGTAGAAAAAAAATCAAGAACAGGAACAAAAATTGTAATAAGTGTACTTGCAGCAATAATTGTAGTATTTGTATTTTCACCAACCTTAATTCAATTCATTGAAGAACAGATCGGATTTGAAATTATTAATTCAGATACTGAAAACTTGGCAGACATGCCTCTAGAAATTACAATTGATGAAACAAGAATTATTGAACGACAAACTGTGACAGGATCAAAACTAGAATTCAACCCCGATGTTATTGAAATCCTTGTACACAAGTTTACAAATGAGCAACGAGTAATGCATGGATTAGATCCTGTAAAATTTGATTATGAAATCTCAGACATTGCACGTTTGCATAGTATTGACATGTCAAATCAAAATTATTTTGCACATGAGAATCTAGATGGTCTTGATGCATCAGATAGAGCAAGAGATGCAGGATACCGTTGTTTTAAATGGATTGGAAACTCATATTACTTTGGTTTATCTGAAAATATTTTCAGAGGAAATCTTTACGAATCTATGAAACTACTTGGTGGAGTTCCAGTTTCATATGATTGGCTTACTAATGAAGAAATATCTTTTATTGCAGTTGATGGTTGGATGAATTCAGAAGGACATAGAAAAAATATTCTAAATTCAAACTTTGATAGGGAAGGAATTGGGGTGTTTATTGATTCTAAAGATAGAGTTTATGTGACTCAGAATTTTTGTTAATACTCTTCTAAACCTTTGAGTACTTTTTGGCAGTCCTGGTAAGTTTTTACTGCAACGTGAATATTGTATAGTTCTTCATGGCTAAGATTTTGTTTCATAATATCCTCTTTTGAAATGCCAAATTCATGCAAAGTATTCCAAACGCTTTCGGATTCAATTTCTTGATCTTCAACACTAGTTAGCTGGTACTCTTGCTTTGGTGTTTCTCTAAAGCTTCTAATCTTGTCCATATACTATCCCTATACCCTATTACTTATTTAACTTCGGGAAATTTAACTATTTTCACCATTCCACGCTGGCAAATTGAGTAAACTACGCTGCAATGTGACACAGTGTAGTTACATTCCCAAATTTGAAAATTTGATTAAGTTCATACTTTTTTTATTTACATTCAGTCCAATATTCATCTGCAAATTCACTTGTATTACAATATTGTTTACTAATTTTTGCATAACCATTGTTCACAAGCTCTTCACTTAGATCATTACCAGAACAAATTACTTTGCCTAGTACTCTACCATATTTGTCATGAGGCTGTAAGTCATCTTGATCAACTAAAACAGTAGAACCTTTTGGACAAAGACTTGCGGTAAAATTTGTCGCTTCTTCATATCCCGGTTCACCTATTTCAGGGGTATCAACTAAAGGTAATCTAATTTTACAGCCTTCAACTTGAATTGTATCTCCATCAAAAATGAATTCTACTCTTCCTTCATAATATAATGAAGTATCACTGCAATTAACACGTGGGATAAAAGCCGCAACTACAATAATTAAAATTATTATTCCACCTGCAATTGCATATCCGATTAATGCACTCACACATTATGCATGATTTTTACCATTGATAAGTCTAAAAGAAATCAGAAATTGTCTTTTGTTTCATTAATTGAACAATAGAACCGTGTTCAAGCCACTCTTTTCTTGAGATGCTCATTGGTTTTGCTGCAACATCAAGTGCATTTTCAAAGCTTGAAGTAATCACCGGTTGCTGTTTCATGGCTTCTCGTACGCCTTCCCGAATCTGCCAAACCCCAACAGGGATGGCATATTCAGGACGAATCTCCCGCAGCACAAGTGCCCCACTTTGAAGCTGATTTGCCACCAAGTGTTCAGCAACTGCTAGTTTTGCTGAATAATATGCACCAGCGATTTCAGGAGAATGATCAATGCCTTTAACACCCTCGTGATCAGAACCAAATCCTAAAACTCCATTTGAGTACCAAGCCTCTATCATTTCATAGAGCCATCTATGCGGAAACAAAACAACTGAAAACAAATTTCCCAAGTGCTCGTAGTGGTATACCTCAAATCTATCAATTACAGAAAATTCCAAAGCTTGCTGAACTAAATCATTTGAAATAATATCATCTGTTGCAGTGATAGACCAACGTGTTGGGACAAGTTTTCTTTTCTTGCCCATCATTCCAATGCTAAAGCATTTTTGTATTTGTGAAATATCTATACCAGAATTATACAGCTTTAGTACTGCATCACTTGCTAACAAATCTCTATCATAGTATACCTTCTCAATTTTTCTTTCTACAGGAGAGTTTGAAAACTTTGCAGATTTTATTTCACCAATTGGTCCAAATGGGGCATTGTATCCATCAAGTAAACCAACTGCACTAGTTGCTTTTGTAAATTGAACATCAGAATCAGTTGCGCGTTCAGACATTGCAAGTTCTTGTAAATTTTCAATATAACGACCAGTTGGATCGTTTACAGGGACTTTTTGAATTCCACGAACTAAATTCAATCTATAGTTTACAATTTCATCTAAAGATTTACCTGTCCATCTTTCTGGCGCATCAAGTATTCCTGTATCACCATGAATTGGCGGGACCATTGGACCAACATTTACTTTAGGATAGTTGTATGTTCCAACAAAAACAGAAGGAGGACTAGTACCACTTACACTATCAGATGAAAACAGGTTTCCATATTTTGAAAGATATTCATTCCATTTTGCTTCAATTGCAGTCCTAATATCACGAGAATTTGATACCACTAGTAATTTTCAACATGGATTTCCGCATTAAATATATTGGATTAATCATTATGAACCAATACTGTAAGGGGCAACATGCTAAAAATCCAGAACGATTAAACTCCCGTTCTAACGGCATTTGCCATTCTTCCCTTACAGTGTTTAATTTTAAAAAAATTAGATAATTCCCAGAATTATCTTTCTTCAGATTCATCCAATTCCTCAGTTTCTGAGGTACTACGATTTGGACGAATAGGGACGAATATTATCGACAACGTTAACAAGTGAAAGCGGACGGAAATAGATTTCAAGGTTACTAATCTTTGGTCTTTTTGTTCAATTTTTCTCAATTTACGCAGATCAAAGTAACAACGGTATCAAATGGTAACTTTTGGCAAAAAGTGACTCAACCAAACTTTTTGATTTCTTGTAAAGCTTCATCAATCAATGGGAGATCAAATTGAAGGTTTTTTGGTTCATCAAACAACTCCAGATATCTTTCATGCATTGTCTCTCCAATTTTTTCAATGTCAACTTTGTAACAATTCAATGCTTTTTCGATCAATGGAACTTCAAATTCAACTTGATTCATCATTTTGGGATCATTTTTGCCAGCATTGATTATTTTTATTACAACATCTACTTTTTGTGCAGTTTTTTTGCCTTCTTCAGCTACTAGCATTCGAAGATTCATTGCAGATTCTTGCAATTGCGGATCGTTTCCAACAGTTGAGACGCGTTTTCTATAATGATTCAGAGCTTTTAGGACAATGTTGTATCCTCTATTACGCAGAAAAATTCCTCCCAGCCAACTTTTTCCTGACATCCAAAAATATGTAAAGTGAACTAGAATTTAAAAGAAAAAATTACGACTTGTTGAGCTGACATTCAATTTTTAATGATCGCACAGTTGTGTAGTAAACAATTCCAAGAAGAGCTATTGCACCAAGTCTTAATGGGATTTCATACGCTGTCAGAAATGAAGAAGTTACTGCTCCTACACTGCCAAAAGCAGAGAATACCGCATATCCAATTGGACCACAGCTACATGCCCCCGCAGCTGCGCCAATGAATGAACCAAAAACACTTCCACTCATTTTCTTTTTAGAAATATGCATTATTCTAATTCGAAAGATGTTCATTGGTATTACTAAACCAGATAATACAGATACAATCACTATAAGAGAAAAACCAAATTCGGTTCCAGAAGGGACGTGTCCAACTACATATGGATCTAAGAAAATATACTCTGAGACTACTGAAAGTGGGATAAGTAATCCGATAAAAATTGCAATTGCTAGTGCAATGTATATTTTATTTGAAAAAACTAGTTTTATTGCTTCCATCTAGATCATAGAGTCAATTACATTCTTAAAAACAGAGTAGGGTTGAGCCCCTCCAATTTTTTGTTTATTTCCTTCAGAATCAATTATGAAGAATGTCGGTGTGCCATTGGCACCATGTTTTCTAGCCTCATCTATGTTGTAAGAGACACGTTTTGAGTATTTTCCAGAATCAAGGCAGCTATCAAACAACTCCATATCCAAACCCAAACTAAATGCAAAGGCCTTTAGTCGCTCCGAGTTCGCCCACCCATTATCAATTCTATTTTCTTGTGAATTATACAAAATATCATGATACTCCCAATACTTTCCTTGATCTTCGGCGCAGTAAGTTGCTTGTGCAGCTTTAGGAGAATCACGTCCCAAGAATGCTAAATCAACAAACACCAGATTTGCTTTTCCTGTTTCAATATAATTTTGAACAATAGATGGTTTTGTATTATGGAACCAATTGTAACATTGATGACATTGATAATCACCAAATTCTACAATAGTGATTGGTGCATCAGGGTTTCCAAGTATTGGTGAGCCCATGGCGGTAGAAATGTCTCCATGCATCCTTTGCATATCTAGATTTACTGTTTCTGAACCAAATTGAGATACAGATGTTGCGACAATGCCAACAACAATAATAGCTGCAATTACACCAAAAATAATTCCTTTCTTAACCATCTAGGTTCAAAATTTTTTCTATAATTTAAAAGATTTCTTCCAAATTGGCCTAATTCTTTCTTCTAAACAATTTGGTAATTTTATCTACTGCAACATCAAGAGGACATGATTCACAAGAAACAGATGAATGATTTTCAAGATGTTTATCAAATTTTTCTCTTGATTCAAAAACAGCATCACATTTTTCGCAGTAAATTTTGTTTATGTTTTTTCTTGAATCATTCATAGAACTAATTTGTACTTTGTACTTATAAACATCCTGCCAGAAGTTTATTAGTGTACAATAGATTCTTCGACAAACTAATCACAGGGTTTTTCATCTTTGTGTTTGGAACCTTATGGCTTTTTAGTGCGAGGTATTATGAAAAACCAAAAAAATATTCATTAATCGTGTATGACGTTTTCGGAAATCAGAATGTTGTTGATGGTTTAAGAACAGAGTTTCATACAAAAAAAGTAGCCACTAGTTTTCAAAAGGATTATGAAAAATCATTCCCACAATACAATTTTTCCATATCATCCGAACTGCCACAGAATGGAAAAAGAAAAGTCTTTAGAATTTTTAATTATAGATAATGAATTTTCTGATGATTATTGTGCTCTACCTCATATTGGGTCACAAATCCACAGTGAGCGCATGAGAACATTTTTGCCACAGGTTTTGCATCTCTCTCAATAGTTTTTCCAGATACTGATTTTATTAAAATAACATTAGAGCTAGAAATTACAGCAAAGTTTCGAGATTCTCCAATCGAATCCAAAAATTCTTTGATAGCAGTAATTACTTCATTTTTATCAATACTTTGCTGCTCTTCAACAGGAGACAGAGTAAATTCACGAATTTTTAATGTTGGAACAGCTGCTACTTGATCTGAAACGTAAATGAGTAATTCATGCTTTATTGATTCCACTTCACTACAGTCTACTGTAAGCATACTATACCATTCAAAATTTCATATTTTAGTTTAACAGGGAGAAGATTTTATGACGGAATTATTCACATACCTTTGCATAATTTAGACATGAAAGATTCTGAAACATTTGGAGTTGAGAAAGGATATGGAGAACAGGTAGTCTCATGGCTTAATGAGCATGCTGAAAAATCAAAGTCAAAATTTGAAGCAAGACTTTATGGCTATGACATTTCAACAAAAAATTTTGGAGAGTTTGAAATGTTCTCTTGGATGGGGGATGTTCAAACTGCAAGAAAGCTAATCGTCAAAGCCAGTAAACGATTCAAAGTGAGAGTGATAGAGGGCGGATACAAACCAAAAGAGAGGACATTTACAATGAAGCAATCAGATTATGCGATGGTAAGAAAAGGTGACAAAGTTATTGGACATTTAGAATTTGAAACATCCCGACTTGGTTTTAAAAAATGGAAGTTAAAAGATGAAGAACGAAGGTAATGTTGGACTAGTTGGAACAGGAATGCTTGGGAGCGCAGTAGGATTGCACTTACTAGAATCTGGATTCTCATTAGTAGTTTATAATAGAACTAGAGAGAAAACTGTTGAATTAGAAACAAAAGGCGCCTCTGTTGCTGACAGTCCAAAAAAAGTTGCAGAGTCTTCCGATATTGTGATTACTTGTGTAAAAGATGCAAATGCTGTAAGACAGGTCTCCTTTGAAAAAAACGGCATTGTGGAAGGAAAACATAGTGGTTTGATTGTGGCAGACATGAGTACAATAAACCCAATTGAATCAAGAAAAATTGCAGATGAATTCAAAGAAAATGAAATTACTATGCTCGATATTCCTGTAATGGGCGGACCAAATGTGGCCATCAATGGCAAACTGGTAGTTATGGCATCAGGTGATGAAAATGCGTTTAATAAATTCAAAAATCTTTTTGAGACAATTGGAAGCCGGGTTTTTTTCCTTGGGAAAAACGGAGTTGCGCATTCGGTAAAGCTAGCAATGAATCTTCAGATTGCAATGCTGGCTCTTGCACTCTCTGAAGGAATTACTCTAGCACGGGCAACGTCAGTGGAACCTGAGGTGTTTCTAAAAATTCTAAATTCAACTTATTTTAAAACAGGAATGAGTGAGAACAAGGCATTTAAGATGATAAAAGATGAATTCAAACCAACATTTACTCTAAATAATCTAAAAAAAGATCTGCACACAATTAATGAGACAGCGAAATCTTTTGGAGTAAAACTCCCAATGAGTTCTGAGGCAGAAGAAATCTACACAAAAGCTATTGAAAATGGATTTGGCGATCTTGATTATACTGGCATTTTGGCTTACCTAAAACAAGCTACGAAAACAGGTAATTTGCAAAATTAATTTAAGACAAGAGGTTCTGCATAAAATAATGCGGCTTCAAGACAAAGTTGCAATTGTAACTGGGGCATCAAGCGATATAGGGGCCAGCATCGTAAAACGATTTGTAGAAGAAGGAGCAAATGTTGTTCTTTTAGGAAGGAAACTAGAATCCTTAGAAAAAGTTAGGAAAAAATCTGGCAATGAGGAAAAAACAGTTTCAATGACTTGTGATATTACCGATGAGGCGCAAATTTTTCAAACAGTTGATCAAGTCATGGACAAATATGGAAAGATTGACATTTTGGTAAATGGGGCAGGCGCACTAAATGATCCCATACACTTTCATGAAATGCCAGATACTGAAATTAAAAAAATGATTGATGTAAATGTTCACGGAGTTTTCAAGCCCACAAAAGCCGTTCTCAATAAAATGAGTGAGGTAAAAAGTGGAGTAATCATCAACATTGGTTCAATTTCTAGTGAAAGAGCAATACCTAGAGTGCACTTGGCAGTTTATTCAGCAACAAAGGCTGCAGTAAGTATGTTTACAAAAGCAATTGCAGTAGAATACGCAAGGAGAAATATTCGTTGCAATTGTATTAATCCTGGAATAATTAATTCTGGAATGATTAAACCATATCTTGAGGATCCTAATGCAAGAAAGGTACTTGAAGATAGACTACCGTTAAACAGAGTAGGTGAGCCAGTTGATGTTGCCAATGCAGTTTTGTTTATGGCATCAGATGAAGCAAATTGGATTACTGGAACAATTCTTGATGTAGATGGTGGAAAATCTGCTTCGGAAGCCTAATCATTAAGTAGAGTTTTTGCAAGTAGTTGTGCAATTCGAAGAGGTTCAGGCAACGCACCTTGCAGAGTAAGATCATTAAGAAGGTGTCTTACATCTGATAATTCACAACCTTCTTTTCTAACAAAAATATCAAAAGATGTTTTAAGACTAATCTTTTCTCTGTCCCCAAGTTTTTTGTATTCATTAATTTTTTCTTGCCAGGAATCAGGAAAGTGATGTTTAATAGCTTCTTCAATTCCCGGAGAATCTTGGTATGTAACTCCAATTACTGGAATCTGTAATTTTTCATAAATTTTTTTAATATCAACCATGTTGTACATTGAGATTATAATTCCAGAAATCAATACGTAGCTTATATCAGGTCGGCCAAGTTTTTCATGCATTTTAATAATTTCATCGGTTGCATCACTTCCAGATATTGTGGCATTACCAAAAATAAAACCATCAATAACAAAATCCCTACGCATAACTACTCCTGCAAGAATCGATTTTTCAGAATCTTGTTTAAAGCTCTCCGCTATGGCAAGTCCTCTCAAACCTTTTTTTTCAAGCCGAAGGTTTCTCATTTTTTCTTCTCCTCAGAAAAGCCATGTAGCTTAAACCAGAAACTACTATTATTACGCCGGTCAATACGGACCAAAAAGTAAATGGGACAAGATCAGATTCAGCCACTATTATTTTCTAAAGTTAAACATCTAAATACATTTGAAACTGACGAAATTTATGCCTGAAATCATCTGCCAAGAATGTGGTAAACGGCTCTTTCATGAAAATGAAACCACATTAAAAATTGAAGAGGCGATTCATAAGAAATTTTGTAGAAAGCAAGAGGGTGAAATTCATAGTTATATGCATAGGGATAGTTCTCATCAAGGTACGTTTGATTCAGAACGAGAAAATGACCTTTCTGGTAAACCAGTTCTAAAAAAGTAAACTAAGATTTTCAAAAGAATGATATTTTCAAAAGTTGACTCAAACATTTGATTATGATATTGTTGTAGTAGGCGGTGGTCCAGCAGGATCTTCAGCAGCATTCTCTGCTGCCAAAAATGGTGTCAAAGTAGCATTAATTGAAAAAGAGGAAACAATTGCACAGACTGTAAGAACCAGTGGAGTAACATGGCTTGACACCATTAAAGAATTTGAAATTCCAAAAAACTGCTACAACTCAATCAAAAATTATGGTTTTTGTTCACCAAACAATAAAGTTATGATAAAAGATAAAATTCCAAGAGCTGTTGTTTTAGATGTAAGAGAAACATATCGGTGGTTAGCAAAAAAAGCTGAAAGTGAAGGAGTTGATTTGTTTGTTCAAACAAATGTTATTGATGTGATCAAAAATGATGATGGAGAAATTTCTGCAGTAAAAGCAATGAAATTAGATCAAGAAATAATTTTTAATGCAAAAATTGTGATTGATGCTAGTGGTTTTCAATCAGTTATTGCAAAATTATTAGGATTGGTGAAACAGTGGAAAAGATTTGGAGTAGGTGCAGAAATTGAAGCGAATGCAGAAAATGTTGATTCAGATACATGGTGGCTCATGGTAGGCCAAGAATATTCACCGGCAGGATATGCATGGATATTTCCAGTAAGTGAAAAAATAGTTAGGGTTGGAGTAGGGGTTGGAAAACCTGAGTCAGGAATTGATCCAACTGAAAGACTAAACCAAATTATTGAAAAAAAATTGGGGCCAATCAAAGAACTAGGCGCAATTACAAAATTAGAATTTCATTATGGACTGATTCCTAATGAAGGATTATCAAGAAAAACTGTTTATGATAATTTGATTTTAGTAGGAGATTCTGCAGGCCAGGCGAATCCTCTAGTATTAGAAGGAATAAGGTATGCAATTCGATATGGAAGGATAGCAGGAGAAGTTGCTTCTAATGCAGTAAAATCTGGCGATACATCTGAAAAATCTTTAAAAAAATACGAAGAGATTTGGAAAGATGCAATTCAGTCAAAGATAAATTCAGCATCTAAAGTTCAAACTAGATGGCTAGGGCTATCAGATGAAGAGTGGGATAAAGAGTTAGACATCATTAGTGAATTAAGCGCTGATGAATTTTTAGATTTTATTAAAGCAGATTTTGGATTAGGTAGTATTGTAAAATTAGCAACACACCATCCAAAATTAGCTGTTCGTCAGTTGTTTAATTTAGTCAAAGGTGTATCAAAAAAATAACTAGTACACAGTAAAGAAATCGTTTACAATAAGATCATGATATTCTAATTGTGCTACATAAAATCCTGGTTCAAGTGACTTTGATAAAACTTGGTTAAAGTGTCCAGAACCATATTCAAATGATAGTTCTTCGATATGGTTTCCACGATGATCAAAAATATCGACATACAAATCCTCACCAAATGAAAGCGATTTTATTACTTGACCAGATATTACGACACCGTTATCAGAATATTCTGCTTTGATGACTGCAGATTTTGATCTTGTTGGAAGGTATCTTTCAATTAGGTTCTGAAGCTCATCTAACTTTTCATTCGTTTTTTCTGTATTTCTATCTGCTAATGCAGTTTTAATATCATTTAGAACAGAATCAAATCTTGGGTCATCTAGGTATTTTTCACCACCAAATTTTTCAAGAAATGTTTCTAGATCATCAAACTCTCTTGCTAACTCTACTCTGTAGAGTTCTCTTACATCGTATTCCCTAACAACTTTTTCTTCAATGTTAATGAGCTGTGTTGCCTCATGATCCATGTATTGTAGCATTACTACATAGAGTCCTGGTTCAGTTGGCGCATGCCATTGAGTAAAGAACTTACCATGTTTTGTATCAGTAAATTTTAGATTGCTGTGAATATCACCTGTTGCCTCATAAACTGTCACGTACAAATCCTGCCTCATGTCTTTTTTCCTAAGACCATCAGGTTTGTTTACAAATCCTTCAAGAACCCAAATATCATTTTCCAAGTCATAACTGATATCGAAAATGATATTATCATTTTGTAGTGGGAGATGCTCATCCAAATAATGTCGTATCTCACTTATCTTTGATTCAGCATCTATGAAATTTCCAATATCAATAAGCTCAGATGCATCATCAGTCATTTCAATAAAATTCTCTGAGTGTGAAGCAAAATCTACATTGTAAAAGTTTGATACAGTAGCAGTAAGATAATCTAATTGTTTCCTATATTCAATCCGTTTTAGTTCATCAGCACTATACCCTACCTCAGATCCTAAGGGGTCATCAGCATATGCAGATGAAACTTGTTTCCATTCTGAGAACAGGTCACGTATCATTTCATCAGCTGCATCAAGATCATTTTGCACAACAAGATTTCTTGCTTCGTTAACTCTATCCATCATATCTATAGTAAAATCCTCATAACCTGGTAGGAATCTGTTGTTGACTAAACCTAATTCAATTAAATTTTCAATGGACTTTGCTCTTTGTAAGATATCACTTGCTCTAACTTTGTATGCATCTTCTGCATAAGAATTCAAATCATCCTGTATTTGAGGAGCAATGTCACTGGCCCATGCCAATAGAACTTCGATTCTATCGATTCTGCTAACAGAAGGATTTCCAGATTCCATTTGCTCAGCTGTGTCTAAAATTTTCAAAGCATTGTTTATAGTAAATAGATTTTTGTAATCGGCCTGAATTTCTGCTTTCTTTTTCATTGTTTCATATTCAAATTTTAAAACAGATATTGGGCTTCGTTTTTCTCTTAATTCAATCATTGATGCATTAAATTCTGAAACAATTTCTAGAATTTCTTCAAATGATGATGCATCTTCAACTTGAAGCAAAAGGGTTTCCCAACCATCAACTAATTCAGAATCAATGTTAGTACTTTTAGAAATTTCAACTGCTTTTGAAATTCTAGATGATGCATCAATTACTCTTTTCATATTATGAATTTCTAATTCGGATTCCAAAATGTCTTCAACTGATGTTGCCAATTCTAAATCGGAAGCAAGATCATCCCATGAAGGTTTGATTAGATTTGCAAGCTCAGAATTATTTTCCGAATCTGAGGTTATGAATCGGTCAACATCTTCTAATTCTCTGAGTAGTAATGCAGCCTCGTGTAGTTCGGCTACCTTATCTTTATGCTCAAGTAAGTCATCCATAGTGGTTTCATTTTTGATCGAGGATTTCGTTGATTCCCATTCAATTTGGACTAAGTTGAACAAAGGATTATTCTTTCTAGAAATTACATCAAGATATCTTGATTGAGAAAGCATTTCTACAAGATCATTTAATTGAGCTGAATATACTGGTCCTGTTCCACGTGCAAAAATAAATGCAAGTTCCTCTTTAACATCTCTACTCATTAATGAAAAATTCTTTGTCATTAGGTTTAGTAATGTCTCTTCTAATTCTTGAAAAGAAAGAGCCTTGTGTGCTTCAATTTTTATTGGATCAACGTTTGTCAGTGAAACAAAAACATCATTTAATTTGTTTATAGCAGTGTTTGTATCACGAATTTCATAATAAAATATTGATGAAAAAATTTCTTTATCAATTGATTGTGCCATATCAAATGAAATTTTTCCATCTTCAACTAGTTTAGAAGTGGAATCCAAAGCAGAAGTTACTGAAACTCTAAATGATGGTTCAATGTCAAAAAGGTCATCTTCAATAAAATAAGAATCCCATAAATCAACATAAAGTTCTTCTAATTCAAGAATTGTGTTTCCAGAAACACTTGTGGAAATACTTTGTAGTTTTGATGAAAAATCATCCAATGTTTCACCAGTTTTTTCTTCAATAGAATTAATTTTATCAGAAACTAACAGTGTGGCTAATTCAAAATATTCTGAACCTGTGGGTTCAGCATAAATTGAATTAGATACCGTAAAAGTAGACTCTGTTGAATATTCACCATAAAATATTCTTATTTCATATTCTCCAGTAATGGCGCAAACTTTTCCTTTGAGAGGGATGGATTCTGTGACAAACAGACCATTGGATAATGGAATTAATTGTTGTATCTGGCACAAATCTCCTTCTGGGTTGATAATTTGCATAATAAGAAAGGCATCAGGTAAAACATTTGCAAGACTGCCAAAAACAAAGATACTTTCTCCTTTCTCAAAAGTACCAAAATTATCCAATAAAGAGATTCTATCTGATGCTTGGCCAAATGCAGTAATAGGTACTAGCAAAATAATAGCAAATGCTATGACTGTAATCGGCCTATTCACAAGGATATCGATCTTGTGAATCTATACTTAAGGATTAGGTAGTAAGGATCCGAATTTTCTTTTAACTTGGAACGATTTTTTGTCTAAAATTCAAGCAAATGCAGAAACATGAACATATTCACTATCTTGATTATTTTCCAAACCATAGTCGTGAACATTGCTTGCACCGAACATACAATAATCATGAAATTGTTCCATGGTTCTTGCCCCACAATTTTTGCAAATCATACTAATGGTTTCTTTACATTCAGCACATTGTGTACACTCTACTAACACTCCACCACATTTTCTGCATGATTCATCAGGCATTTCTTTTCAACATGATTTTTAAAAATCTGAATATAAGGTAAACGTAGAAATTGTTCTACTCAATGATCAGTGAAAACGATCCCATACCCTGTTACACCGTAAGAAAGGTAGAGAAAAATTGACCATGGATAAAGTAAAAAAAACATTTGACAAATGGGCAATAATTGGAAGAGATGAATTAATGGAACATGAACATGCAAAATCGGTTCAAAAGTTTTTAGATTCAATTTCTTTTGTCAAACCATTTTCATTTCTTGATGTTGGTTGTGGAAATGGTTGGGTAGTTAGAAAAATTGCAGAAATAAAATTATGTAAAAAAGCTATTGGGATTGATAAAAGTAAAAACATGATAAAAAATGCAAAAGCAAAGAAAAAATTTTCCAAAGAAAGATTTTTTCAGGCAGATATACAAAATTGGAACTATAAAGGAAGATTTGATTATGTTTTTTCTATGGAGGCAATTTATTATTCAGAATCTTTAGATTTAGCTTTAGTAAAAATTTTTAAACTTTTAAAAAAAGGCGGACAGTTTTTTTGTGGCACAGATTTTTACAAAGATAACAAGGCAACATCAGGATGGTCAAAACAAATGAAACTTGAAATGCATTTACGATCAAAAAAAGAATGGAGAGAATTATTCAAAAAACATGGTTTTAAAACAAAAACCAAGCAGATTAAAGATTCTAAAAGTAGAAAAAAATGGAAAAGAGAGTATGGAACTCTATTTATTATTGGAACAAAATAGTTCTTTACTTTATAATTTTTTTAGAATTTAATTTATTTTTTACATACAAAAGTATTCCAATTCCTATAGCACCACCAATAATTATCAAATATCCATAATTATTTGTGGATATAACACTTGGACGAGTATCAGAAATGACAGGCGTTGGCAATTCTTGTGATGGATTCTCAACCACTAGAAAACTAGTTCTATAGATATCAGGTCTTAGAACATTATCAGACATTGCAAATACTTTCAAATCATTTGCACCAATCAAAAACTGACCTGTTTTTTCTTTTGATAGAGTGAGGGTGGTTTGTTTTCCAGTAATTTGTTCAACTCCAGATTCTACTATGTCACCTTCTGAATTTGTCAAAAAGTATTGGATTCTGGTTGTGTCTTTGGTTTGAATTGGAATCGAGAGATCTTCTCCTTTTATTACTAGTTCAGGCAATTCTACACTCTCAATTTGTGGAAATTGAACTGTTTCAAATTCAGACCATGCTCCTGAATCCAATGGATATGAAGGATCATCAAAAGCAGTGATGGTTATGGTTCTAGATTCTGGAGAATAACTATCTAGAAGAAATGGACCATTGCTAATAATTGCATGATTATTTTCTTGTATCCAGTTTATGGATGCATCATAACGTGATTCAAAGTAATTTTGGTTTGATTCAAAAGATTTCAAGGCAGGTGGAATATAATTAGAATTTTTAAAATCAGAGAGATATTCCCCTATAATTTTTGCATCATTTGGAACAATTAATGAAAGCCAGTTAACATTTTTGCTTGTTGCGCCAGACCTAGAAAAAGAAACCTTTCCATCAATGACAGATTGTTCCATTGCTGAAATTAATTCCCATGGCATTACACTCCACATTGATGCCCAATCAGCAATTTCAGATTCATCAAAGTGCCAATAATCAACGTATACTTCGATGGTGTCCTCATCAAGTGGTTTGACACCAATTATTGTGTCAACAACTTGAATTGCTCTTGGAGTAAATTCTGTATCAAATGTTTTATCATCTTCACCAGTATCAGAACCCCATTCGATCGTAAAGTAAAGTGAATGTAAAATATCATTCATATCCATTGGTTTGCCATGATGCCAATTACCAAATGATAGATCGAATGTGACCTTACTTGTAGACGTTGCATTTGCTTCAACATTTCTCCATTTTTGTTCATAAGGATCCCAGATTATTGCATCATCCGGCAATTCCATTGTTGCATCAGGCCCAGCTGTTTCAACAGTCCATGAAGTTCTAACTGGAAATGTCAAACCGGTGTACGGATGTTTGAAAACACCAGGGTCAGAAATTACGCCCCAAATATGCCTACTATAGCTATCGCTTAACCCCATTATAGGATTCCAAGCACCTTGATAGATTTGTTTTACACCAATAACCAAATTATCAGAATCGCTTCTAGCATTTATTGGAGTAAACCTACTTGGCACGCCAGCACCAAAGTCATTAATGACGCCATCAACATTTTCGTTTACAACATATTGATCAAGTTTGCTTGCAATAAAAATTCGAACAGATTCATTTAATCCCTCAACAATTGCTTGTTGAATCAGGCTAGTTCTCTCTTCTGCAGATTCAAAATCCCCAGTATAGATTCTCTGAGTAAGTGAATCAAGATTTTCATTTTGATAATTCCAATATGTTGGGTCATTAAATCCAGGCATATTTGAGAACCAAGGTGAATACATTTGTCCTAATCCAACAGAATCATATCTTACAAATGCTGAGCTTGCCCATCCCTCAGTGTAAAGATGCCATTTGGCATCAGCAGGGTTTGAACCATAGACAATAACAAAAGCTTTGTTTAGATCACCAAAATCTTTGTTAACAATAAATCCAATTTTTTGAAGCTCAGATGAAATTAATTCTCCAATTGATTTTCTTACTGGATCATCACTTCTGATGAATATTGTTATCTCAATTGGTTTTTTGTTCATCACCCAAAGGCCATCGACTTTTTTTGCACCTTTTGAAACTAGTGCATCAGAAATCATATTTTCAGCAAGTGTTGGATTATACCTAAAATGAAAGGATTCTAGTTGGCTTATGATTGAAAGGTAGTCTGGATTGTAAGGACTATAATATGAAATCATTTCAGACCCATATCCGCCCATCAATTCATTTACAATTAATTTTCTATCGATTAGATAGTTGAGTGCAAACCGAACTTCTTGAATCGAAAATGGGTTAAATTCATCTGATACTCCTGGATTCACTAAAATGCTATATGATCCTCCAGTTGATTCAAAAATTTGAATTCCCTCTCTTGATTCTGTACTTTCAATTCTATCTGAAGAGATTCTGAAATAATACATGTCAAGATTACCATTTCTAACTTCTTCAAGAGCTGTATTCTCATCAAGATATTGAATGAATTTAATTTCATTTACTTTAGAGCCTTTTTCAGCAAAAGCTAAATTGATGCTAGAAAACACCACGAGGAATACTAGAATGCTGAAAAGAAGCAGTTTCATAAAGTTGCGTTTACAACTGACATAATTAAAGATCTTTAATCAAGGATTATTTTTCTATTGATTATTATACTAGTAAAAATTGGAACAATTAATGTCAGAAGAAAGGAAAATGTACCCTTGTACATGTTCTGATTGCGGCAAAGAATCCGAGGTACCTTTTGAACCAAAAGAAGGAAGGCCAGTTTATTGCCGAGAGTGTTTACCAAAACATAGAAAATTTAAACCAAGAAGAAGTTTTTAAGCTGAAATATGCTTAAACGTCATATTTTTTAAAATAAGAATTTTTCACAACTACTTTCAAAACTTTTGTATAACATTTAAAATAAAAAAACATCTACAATGTTTCTTAAACCATATGTACAAGGACTTGATGGAATCATTCCAGGAGGAATTTCAATTAAAGATTTTTCGATTGTAGCAAAAACAGATCAAATTACTGCAAGAAAAATTCTTGATGAATTAATTAAAAATGGAATTGGTTCAAAGAATGATAATTTATTTAATTTTGATTCAGGAGACAGGTTAAAGTTTGCTCTTTTAATTTTAGAGAAAGGTGCAACAATTGATGAGGTAGCTGAACATATTGACTGGAAAGATTTTGAAGGTCTTGTGGCAGAGATTTTGGAATCAAAGGGTTTTGGTACCATAAGAAATATGATTTTAACAAAGCCTAGAATGGAAATTGATGTTGTAGGTATCAAAATTGGTGTGGCAGTATTGATTGATTGTAAGCATTGGAAAAGAACTAGTACGTCTGCAATTCAAACCGCAGTGAAAAAGCAGATAGAACGAACAAAAAAATATGTTTCTAAGACCCCAGGGGCAATGGCAGTTCCAGCTATTGTGACACTATATGAAGAAGAGATTTCTTTTGTTGACAAAGTTCCAATTGTTCCAATTCAAAAATTCTCCTCATTTGTTGACGAATTTTACGGAAATTTAGATGAGATTGAAACTATAAAATCAAACTAGCAATAAACAAGGCAAAGCCACCAATTGCAAATCCTTTGGTTAATCGTAACGATTTGTCAAGTGCATTAGAATAGTCTTCAAAAATTTTTGGGCCCATCACTTTAACATTTGTTTGACTTTCAATAATTTCGAATTGAGCTGGTTGTATGTTTTTCTCTGAATTTTTGGCAATATCCAAATACCAAGAGGACAGTGTTGGTGAATCGGTGATAAATCCTAATTGATAATATCCATTTTTGTTTCTGACTTTAACAGACGAATAGTGGGTATCAGAAGTGCAAAGCTCCAATAGATGGTAGCCATTTTTTGAAAAATAGTTAATTATTTTCTCTCGAACCCCATTTTCCATATTATTTGCGTCTGCCCATCCAAGAAAATATTTTTTATTATTAATTTTCAAACACAAAACACCAATTCCTCCCATTCCTAAATCATGTGCATTAAGATTCATGTCTTTAGAATTTGCATAACCAAATTCAAGAGGATGATTTTCCTTTGTCATTAATGTGTCAAGACAGGATTTTGCTGCAGTTAACATGTCTTCAGAATTTGTTTTAGAGATTTCTTTTCCCATTGCGTTATGACAGTCAACAACCATGACTCTTTCAAACATTCTATTTTTTGAGTATTGTTCAATCTCTGTTTTTACATAACTTGGCAAGTCTTCCATGCCGTGGGGAGATAAAGACAAAAACAACAAGGCGTTTTTCCCAAATAACAGTCCAATTGCCCTGGCTTTGTTAATTTGAACAGTTACAGGTTCTGTGCAAGTCAAACCTTCCTGAGATATTGAATCAGTCGAAAGACTTTGCAAATAATTATTCACCTCATTTTGAGATGGAAGGTTAAGTGAATGATCAGAGATACTATGCATCACCATAGCAGAAGAATCAAGATTTTTGAAAATCAGGTATGGAATATTGCTTCCTCCAATTGGATGGTAGGGGCCAGGGTGGATTTCTGGTAAAACTAGCCTAAATTCAGAGTTTTTATCTTTAGTTTTCAATCTAATTTGAGAAGTGCTAACTGTTTTTGGTTTTGAGCGTTTTTCAATAAGATTTTCCATTTCAGATAAATCATTTTTTCCAATTGATGAAAGATAAGCCTGAACAAGTTCGTGTGTGCTTTTAACTTCTGGTCTGCCAGCTTTATCTGTAAAATAGGACCAAGTAGATGCCAATGTAAGGAAGACTATTCCAAAACTCAAAGCTAAGGGGTCACCAAGAGTTGGCATCCACATGTTTTGTGGAATTAGCGCAAAATACATGGCAAGTGGTTGCAGTAAACATAATGCCATAGCATTTCTAATTTTTAATCCCAATACAGTGGTAAGCAATCCGATTCTAAAGCTTGCAAACAAAAACATACCAATAGTTATGACAATTAATGAAGGTTCTATTTTTGAAAAAATTGAAACTGATGCTAGGCCTAAAAGTGCAGTGATAAGCCAAATTAGATTTCCAAATAATGACATGTGAAGGGATTTAGAATATTCTTTATTTTTAATAAAACATGAATCAATTAATTGTGTAATTACAAGAGCTGCTAAGACCAATCCTAGCCTAAGAAAAATTTCATCGTTTTGAAGATAATTGTAAACTACAGTGAATACAAGTGCTGCAGTAATCCCAATAGAGATTGCTAAGGATTGAGAACGGTGAGCAGGTGTTAATAATGAAAATGAATATCTTTTATGAATACGAGAAACATGATCTGGGGACTCTTCCATTTTTTAATCACGGAGCTAGAAATATGTCAATTGCCCATGAAATTGCAATAAGACTAATTGGAATAGTAACCACAATTTTTGGATCTATTTTGAATCCTTTTGTCTCATCTTCAAAGAATCTTAACAGACCTGCACTAGATGCCGGTAGTGGTGCTCCTTTCTTTTTGCTACTCATAGTTGATTTACAAAGTCAGGATTTTAGAATAAAAACTTTATTGCTGGTTTTTCAGCTTTGAGATGCTTTCTATGAGGGAATTTATCGATTTTAGGATTAATTGCTGCTTTTCATGATCCTTTTCATTTTCAAGTTCTTTTGAAAGAGATTGAAGTTTTTTCTCAAGGATTTCAATAGCAGGTGAGGGTTTTTCTTGTTTTTCCTCATTTGGTTCAACATAGGATTTTTCAGGTTTTTTGCCACAACTTACGCATAATGCATCACCATTCATCATTACCCTAACCCCTTTGCAATAAGGACAAGGCTCACTTAGCAAAGTTGCTCCTTTAAGCAACATATCTACCGCTTTTTTGGTAAGATCTTTTGACATTTGTTTTTCTACAAAAATCCTTGTAAAAAACCATCTTAAACAATGATTACTAGATTTTTTCTGATAAGGCTTAATAGTATGTTTATAGGAATGATTTCGAACGAATGGCAGTTATTTGTAATACTTGTGGCCTTCCTGAAGATTTATGCGCATGTGGTGAACTTGCCAAAGATAGCACTAAAATTGTAATTCGATTAGAAACTAGACGATTTAAGAAAAAAGGTACAATGATTGAAGGATTAGATCCTAAACTAAACAATCTTGAGAGCGTGGCAAAGGAATTAAAAAGCAAATATGCATGCGGAGGTACTGCAAAAGATGGCTACATTTTCTTGCAAGGAGATCATAGAGATACAATTAAAGAAACACTAGTGGGTTTGGGATTTGCGGAATCAACAATAGAATTACACTAGAAACAATTTGAATAAAATCAACAAAGCTCTTCAAGGATTAGGAATTCCATATGCAGCTTTAATTTCAATTGTTTTTGGCATGATGGTTCTTTCTTTCCCAATTGGAGCTTTTGTTGTATTTAATAGCAATATTGGAAATGAAATAAATTTTGAATATCCGTTAAGTGGTTTTAATTTTTTCCTAGGCGGAATTGGGTTTGAAGTCCCAATAGAGTTTGAGCTTGGGGATGCATTTATTGTCATTTGGATTTTATTTTTAATTTTATTTACAATTTCATTTCTGGGTCCAAAAAGAGATTTGCTAAAAACACTTACGCCAATGATTGCAGAAGGAAAGCAACCGCTTGAATCAAATTATTTGGTAACCACAATAAAGTGGTTCAGCATTCTTGTTCTAATTTCTGGAATGATTAATTTTGTTCAAGAAAGTGTAGGCATAACCATAGAAGCCCCAGCTGCTCAAAACGAATTAATTCGATTTTATGATGTTACTATTGCCCCAATTATAGAAGAAATTGGATTTAGGGTTTTGTTGATTGGACTTCCTCTTTTTGTATTTTATTCTCATAAAACATCATTTTCACATTTTTTCAAATCACTATGGAATCCATCTGATAATCTAGATGTTTTTGATTCTAGAAAAGCAATTATTTTGATTGTAGTTGTCGCAGTTTTTTTTGGAGTTGCCCACATTCTATCAGGAGAACCATGGAGTACTGGAAAGTTTACCCAGGCAACTGTGGGCGGAATTATAATTGGATGGGTTTATTTTAGAATGGGTTTAGTATCTGCAATTTTGATTCATTGGGCAACAAATTATTTTGTATTTTCATATGTTTACATGATTTCTGATTTTGCAGAAGTTACTGTGGAACAAGCCTTTGAGCACTCATTAATGATGACTTTTGAAATTTTGTTTATTGCTCTAGGGATAATATCAATAGCAATAATGTTCCTTAATAGATATAGTTTCAAAAAGAAAGAAAGGTTAGAGATTTAAGGCTATTTTTAGGCCTTTGTACCTATTTCTTATTGTAACCTCTGTTACACCTGCAGCTTCTGCCACATCACGCTGTGTTTTGTTTTCACCATTTGTAACACATGCAACATATAGTGCAGCAGCAGCTAACCCCATAGGATCTTTTCCAGCAGAAATTTTGATTTCTTCTGCAGTTTGAAGAATTTTTGTTGCTTCTCGTTTAGTTTTTTCTGATAGTCCAGCTTTGCTAGCAATTCGTGCCACACATTTGATTGGATCAACTACTGGCATTTTCAAACTTAGTTCTCGCAAGAGAAGACGATAACATCTAGCAATGTCTTTTCTTTTTATGTTACTAGCATTACCAATGTCTTTTAGAGTTCTTGGTGTTTCTGTATCACGACATGCAGCATAAAGAGCTGATGCAATTAATGCTGAAATTGAACGGCCTCGAACTAGTCCTTTTTCAAGAGCCTTTCTATAGATGTAAGCAGCTTTTTCAATTACTGCGTCACCGACGGCCAGTTTGTCTTTTAGTCTGTCTAATTCACTAAATGCTTGTCTAAAATTTCTATCAACGGGTTCATGAACCTGACTCCTACTATCCCACGTTCTTAATCTTTCAATTGTACTTCGCATTGATGCAGATAATGGTTTTCCAGTTGCATCTCTATCAGTAGGTCCAATAATTGTTGCAAGTCCCATATCATGCATAGCTAATGATGTTGGAACACCTGCTCTACTTCGTCCTTCATGTTCTTCTTTAGAAAATGATCTCCATTCAGGTCCCGATTCTTCTACTTTTTCAGTAATTACAAAGCCACATTTGCTACAGAAATTTTCTCCGGTGTTTGCATCTGTAACAAGAGTTCCTTTTCCACATCTAGGACATCTATCTTTTGGGTTTACACTTTTTACCATAACAATTCGCCAAATCCCTGATTAGTTGTATTTAACATTTGCTGAATCATTGTATATAAAAATTGCGCTAATTTCTTATTTCAGGAACCTAAAATTTGTAAAATTTTCTTCGAAAAAGCAGGTTTTTCGTTTTGTGAGAGAGAAAATTGAAGATCATCCATGTTATCAACATCCATCATTATTCTTTTCACAAAGACTAGTGAGGTGTTTGGAGTGCAAGATTTGCCTGTTGAAAGATGAATTTTGTAACTATCCTCATCATAATGAGTTTTCATTAAATCGACAGGCATCCTGACAAGGGCGTTAGTCCCATCAAATCTTCTTGAAGGAACTATTAACGAGAATTTAGGAGGGTTTTGAAATTGTAATAAAAAGTCAATATCTTGAGTTTTCATGAAGGGGATGTCCTGAGGAAAGACGATTGATGCATCAAAACCATTTTTCTTAACATAATCATCAGCTATTGCAACTGCTGCATTTACTCCAGTTTCATTATCAGCAAGTTGAATTGGATTAAATTTTTTTGAAATTTGTAATGCTTCTTCATCTTTTGAAACAACAATAATTTGATCAATATGACTTGAAACTGACAATGTTTGCAAAACTTCTTCAAACATTAATTTACAAATTGTAATTTTTTTGTCATCATCAACGTCTAAACGTTTTTTAGCATTAGAAAATGTTTTTACAGGAATTATAGCAGATATTTTCAAACTAGATGCGAATTTGTTTTAAAATAAAAGATGCTAATGCATCTTCAGCCTGTTTTGTTTTCATAGTTATCTTAGTTTCATAGACATTCATATCCAAGTTCTGAATTTTCCTTGCATGTAATTTATCCTTAGAGTCTACAACAATGTTTGAGCAAACATCAGAATACATTTTTGCCAATCCATAAGAATTTACTTCAATGCCTGCAGCTTCCATATACTTTCCTGCAGGTCCGCTAATTGCTTTATCTCCAATTAATGGACTTACAGCGATAACTTTTTTCTTTATTTTGGATAGTTCTTTTCTAATTCCTTTGATTTGCAACATTGGTCCAATGCTAGTCAATGGATTTCCAGGTGCAAGAATAACAAGATCAGAATCATGAATTGCGTTTATTGCTTCAGGATTTGGCCTGGCCTTATCTGCACCAACGTATTGAATTCCTTCAACTTTATCTTTTCCTCTATATTTTACCCAAAATTCTTGAAGATGAAGTTCACCTTTGTCTGTGATAATTCTTGTTTCTACACTATTATCTGTCACAGGGATGATTTTTGCACCTACTGCAAATTTTTCACACATCCACTTTGTAATATCGCTCAGATTTTTTCCATTCTTTAGCATGTTGGTTCTGATTAGATGCGTTGCTGCATCTCTATCGCCAATCCTAAACCATGTTTCCTCTCCAAATACTTCCATTTGTCGAAGAAAATTGAAGGTGTCATTTTTGATACCCCAACCTCTTTCGTAATCTAATAAATCCGCCAGGCCGTAAATTATTGTATCAATATCTGGGCAAACATACATTCCATAAAGCCAGTAATTGTCTCCTACGTTACTTACAACACTGGTGTTAGTCTCTTGTGAAACAATACCCCGAACTAATTTAACAGATCCTGTTCCTCCCGCTAAAATTGCTACATTTTTGACCAAACTAAAACTCAATGTTTCAGTTGCTGTCACTAAATATTACTTTTTCAAAAACAGGAATCTAGGCGAGAATTTAGGATAGATTTAATACTCTGATAGCCTCGATTTTGATCGTGTCTGGGAAGGTTATTGTTTTTTCAGTACTATTAGCAACTTTGATTGTGTTTAGCACTACTTCCTCGGTCTGGGCTGCTCAACTAGATGCTAGAATTGTCCCAATGAACCCAACTTCTAACTTTGAAATGAAATACCAAAGAACAGTTTTCATTGAATATTTGGAAGGCGGTCAACTTTTTGATTTGTTAAGGGGAGAATCACGACATTCAGAAGTGTCAGCAGATTTGTCTAACCCAGGAGTGATGGATTTGCGTGAGAAATTAAATCAAAAAATTAGAAACGATGGAAGTGGGGTACAGATTGATGAATTGAACGTAGAGTATTCTTCAACATTAACAGGAAGAAACTCTAATACTGCAATAGATTACAAGCTGATTCTTTCTGGAACTTTAACAAATTATGTAATAAAGCAGGACCAAGTGCGTTCCCTAGTAGATATGGGATGGCGTGGGATGACAATATCTGGACCTATTGTAATTGACGGAGTGGAAATTAATTTACCAATATCTACGCTAAAAGAAAATGAACCAGCTGTTTACAACTTCATTTCAGGAACAGAAGCTGAAAGTTTGTTGTCTGAATCTTTGATTAATGCAGACGGAATTAAGAATCAGCCACTTACTAATTGGCACTTTTTGTTTGACCCAACAGGAATTAATGTTGATGCATCACAATGGGGATTATCTCAAGAAATTTCTGGATTTGTTGTTTCAGGCTATACCATGGGTGAAAGTAGTTTAAGAGAAGGAAGACAAGTAGAACAAGAAAAAGAAGTTGATTTTACAATTGATAAAAACTATGTAGTAAGATCTGTCCAATCAGCAGATAATGCTAATCTTCAAGTAATAGGATTTGGCGCCATTGATAATTTAGGAGGTCTTGAAATTGTTGGCGTTACTCCAACTCCACCTGAAGGATATGCAACAACATCCACTGGAGGATTTCCAGTTGGAATCATTTATGGAATGGCAGGTTTAGCTGCAGTAGGTGGCGGGGCAATTTTCATTATCAGTAATAGAAAATTAAAAGCAGAGGCTGGACAGACAGAACAAACAGGAATTGATCCTTCCAGATTAAGAGCCTATCAAACAAGTGAGGGTTCTGGAGGATATCAAACTGTTAGAGGAGAAGCACAGTTAGTTGATGATCAAAGTTACCAACAAACTAGAAGTGTTTATGATGAGCAAAAAACTGAAGAGCCATCAAAGGATTCTCAAAGTACAAGAGGATCATTACCTAAAGGCTTTAAGAAAGATTAGTGCGTGCTGGTAGTAACCCTCTTTCTGTTTTCACGATATTTCGCTTTGCAGCCTACCTGAACTTGGTACAAGAACCTAGAGTTCTGTTTGGCTTTGCTCCATGTGGGTCAGATTTTTCATTCCTTCACTGGGAATCTCAGGTTTTGCCATCATGGTGCCCCAGATTGGATTTATTTCTGAACTGTTGCCAATCATCTCTGATTATTCATCTCTGAATCACATTTCCTGTATGGAGAGAGGAGTTTCCTCTGCCGTAGCAGCGTGTCGTGCTCCAGCTCGCACAGTGGTTTAAAATAATTCTAATTTAATTTCAATTTTTCTATTGAGATTCCAAATTCATGTAATAATGGACTAATTTTGTTCTCAGAATCGATTTTTGAATATGCATCTAACAATTCCTTATTCAATTCATAAAATGTATGACCCCACTTGAATTTATCAAGGATTTTTAAAGAAAGATCTGAATATCCTAATACGTAAAGTGCTGCAGAAATTGCCTCTACTGTTGTTAGCTTGTTTAATTTTGAGTAATTTACAGGATTTCCAGCAAATAGTGGGGGAAGTTTTCTTCTAATTCCTGTGAATTTTTTTACAAAGGTTTTGTCTGCAAGATTCCAGGAACAATCGATTCCAGTAATTGAACTGATTAATTTTTTGTCTTTATTTAATAGAGTTTTCTCAGCAAAAGGATCCAATACTAGAGTTTTTGTTGATGTTTTATGAACATCAATTGCCAAACCAAACTTTACAAGTTTAGCTGCGGTGCACTTTCTAGGATCATCTTGTTTTAACATTAACACTTGAATTCTCAATTCTAAAAATTTGTAATTGTGTTAGATATTAGAATTTATTCTAAAGTAACGTATGTAATCTTGTAGTATAGTCTAGATGGTTGATCATCTTTCATCACCTCTACATTCCAAGTAGAATCAGGCAATGTTTCAGTTGAAGATTCTGGCAATATAGTGAATTTCTCTAGTCTTGCGTCTGGACCACTATATCTTACATTGTAGTTTTTGCCATCAATCTCTACAACTTGGTAAATTGTTCCAGGTGCACGTGTAGAATCAGAAACCATGCAATCTGATTCTTGTCCAATAATACAAACATCATCTACTGTTGTTATTTTGATGTTAACGGCGCTTTCCTCACCACGTGTTGGAGTCAAAAGGGAACCTTGTAAAACTCGAGGGGCCAAAACTTCGCCATCTGATGTTTTTTCTGCAACAAAGATCGGTACATTTACGTCGGGAATTCTATTTACTTTCTCAGTAGTTCTTTTAGCCTCATCAAATTGTTTTTCCAATTCAACCTCTTCGGTTGCTTTTTCTGTCACAGAAAATGTTGTGGAGAAGGTACCAAATGCAGAATCAACAATTACTTCGTAAATTCCCAATGCACTATCTTTTGTAGGAATTACATAATCAAAAACTATTGAGCCCGAAGCGCTTGGCCTAAGAGCAGTGGTTACTCCTGCCTTTCCACAAATAAATGAACCACATGTAATTTGAGTTTGATCTTCACGTACTATGGTGACAGATAGGTTATCAAGGTATACAATTTTCGTTGGTCTTCCGGAAATTTTTACAGTTTCGCCTAAACCATATTCTTCTTTATCAGTATCAAGCAAGATAGCAAGTGGGACATCGCCACCAATGTTAAACTCATTATTTATTGAGAAAAGAGATTCTGCTTTATTTTTTTGATAAAGGGCTTCAACCTTGTAAATTCCTTCCTTGAAAATTGTTACTGGCAATGTGAATGAGCTTTTGAAATTTCCACCGGCATCCAAATAAACATTTGAACTATAGATTTTTTGTACTGGAAATGTTGTAGTTTTTACAATAATTTCTGCTCTGTCTTGTACAACTAATCCTTCTTGACCTTGTTGCCTTTTGATAGCAAAACCTGATATTCTCAATGTTTCTCCAGCAGCATATACTGCCTTGTCAGTTGTTACTTCCAAAGGCATTAGCACCAAAGAATCTTGTTCAGGATTTGGGGACACTTTAAAGAAAATGCTTTCGCCTCCCGAATCTGTGCTTACAATGATTTGATAAACCCCATAATTGCTGTAAGACAGGCTTCTTTCGGTTCCAGTAGAGGCAGGTTTTTCTGCCCTAGGAGTAGTCCAGCTCCAAGAAAATCTAGAGTCATCAGCAAGTTTTCCAAATTTATCGGTATCGCCATCAGGCTTTATCAGTTTTATATCAATTCCAGTTCCTTGAGCAATACCTGGTACTATCCCATCAAGCAAAACTTCTTCATTAAAACCAAATACTTGTTTGTTAAGTTGTAGTAGGAATTTTCCAGATATATCTTGTGGATCAACTACAGTGAATGTAGTCGAGTCAGAAAATTGTCCTTCTGCGTATGTTGCTTTAATATTGTAAGTTCCAGGAGGGAATATGTTTTTAGAAATTGATTGTTTTACCTTATAGGTTCCAATAATATCAGGAACCGCAGTTAATGAGAATGTAGCAGTTTTTGGTTCTGAAGATGAAGGCTTGTAGGTACCAATTATTATTGAAGATCCATCTGCCTTAGTTATTTTGATGTTAACTACAGAAGATTGAAACGAACTACTTGTTTTTACTTCAGTAGCTCTTCCTGAAATTACTAATTCATCACCAACATCGTAAATTGTTTTACTAGTAGTAACGGTAAAAAGAGATTCATCATCTGCCACATATTCTTCAGGGTTTTCCATAACTAGAAATGAAGTTGTGGCAGTGCCAACGTCTTGAGATACAGTAACTCTAAATCCACCAAGGCTGTTTGAATTATTTGGAATTTTAAATTCATAGCTAAAAGTGCTGTCTCCAGATAATCTGACAGAAGTCAATTCTTTTGTAAGTTTACTTGGATCAAAGTCAAGAGATATGGTTCTTGTTTGGACAACCTCAAGGTCCATAGTTGGAACATACAAGTTGTTTAATCTACCAGAAATTTTTACAGTTTCGCCCAAGCCATATGCGGGCTTGTCAGTCTTCAGAGAAATTCTTTTTTCTTCTTTGATGTCCTTACTAACCTCAAAAGTAGAGGTGGCGGTTTGGTCTCCATACTGAGCAGTAATAGTGTAAATTCCATAAACAGGAGAAACGGTATCCATGAAAATATTGGTAATGAATTGAGAATCAGCAAATTCACTCAAATCGCCAGGTCTCAAAGCAGTGCTAACTTTTCCAAGATTTGGAAACAAAGTTCCTTCAAAAACTTGAACATTATTAGGATTTGTGACAGTAAATTTTAGTCCTTCAAATTCTATAATTTCTGAAGATTTAGCAAAAATGATTGCAGTTTGTCCTGGAATATAAGATTCTTTATCAGTTGAGATTACAAGAGCACCTGTATCTTTTGTTGTTGTTTCAATCACTTCATCTCCAACAAAAAATTCAGTTTGTGATGTTGTTCCTGCATAAGATACACTAACAACATAATCTCCACCTAAAATTCCAAGTACTTTTTGTAATTTTAATGGAAGCTCATATTCTAAATTCAAATCCGGATATAGTGTTATATCATTATAATAATTGTGTCCTGTAATAACCACATCAATTGGGGCTTGAGAAAAAGTTGGTTTTTCTACAAAGACTTGTTTAGATACAGAACCACTTAGAGTTGCTGTTTCTCCAAAGAGATAACTTGATTTATCTACAGAAATAGTTACAGAGATTTCTTCTGCTTCATCTCCAATGACTTGTTTTCCATTTGTTGAACCAGCTGTGGATGTATTAAACTTCCAATCATCAGAGTTGTTTGTATCAAAACCATCATACATTCGTTGCCAAGAATTAAAATCATTATTTAGATCATTAATAGTTGGAGTTTCATCAATTATTGTACCAGATTCATCACGCAATTCTATTTTTTCAGAAACATCGGTAAACCAAGAACTTTGATAAGAGTATGTTAGAAATTGTCCTGGCTTAATGGTAGTTCCGATAGGTATTGTGAATGTTTTCTTTAGAACTGTTGTTGATGCAATTTTCCAATCTCCAATGTAAACTTCTTCGTTAGTTGGATTGTACAGTTCTACCCATTCAGAGATTGATTTTGAATCATCTCCCGGAGGATTAATGTCGACTTCATTGATAACTACATGATTAGCAATATCAGTAGATTGGGCATTTACTGTAAGCGGGATAGCTCCCAACAGAGCAAATGCAAAAATTCCTAATATTATCTCTATTTTCATATCCTCACGCTGCTATCTCGAGTTGCTCAAAGCACTAATTTTAGAATGAATTTGAGTAAAAGTTGAGCTAGTTGTTAAAGTCGTATATCTTTGGCTAATCATTCGTAAATTTCCGCTTTTTCATAATTAAGCCATACGTAGGAATCATCCTAAGATTTTTCAGATTTATCACAATTTGGGCATTTTTTATTGATTATTTGCTCTCCGCATTTTGCACAAAATCCCTCACCAATATTTTTTTCTAAAAATTTTTGTCTACTATGGGTGAATGCTTTAATTCCAAAAAAAATTCCAATTGAAATTATTATTGCATATACGGGAGCCATAAACGAGGACAATCCCAATACGATAAGAAAACTTCCAGCTAAAAGAATCAAATCACGTTTTACAAACTTCATCAACATAAGATAAAATAATTTTTGATAAAAACATATGCCAGAGCTCAGAGCCATGTGTTTACTTCATTTCAAAGTCAATACTCTAACTCTTCTTCATCGCCCGGCATTCATTCTAGAAAATAATTAGATAATAACATTGTCATCTGTCAAGCTTAAATTGGGGTGTTGGATGTGCTGATTCGTTGGGATTGTGGTCTAGCTTGGTATGATTCTGGTTTTGGGTACCAGAGGTCGTAGGTTCAAATCCTGCCAATCCCACCATTTTTTTAATTGAATGATGATTTTAAATAACGATCAAAATTATTTCTCTTGTTGGAAGTAGACGATTACGTTAAAGCTGGAAAAATTGCTTCAGAAGTTAGAGAGAATGCACGCAAAAAAAATTGGGTTGGGAAAACAGTTTACGAAATTTGTGAAGAAATTGAAAGTGAAATTATAAAGCGTGGTGCAAAGTGTGCTTTTCCAGTTAACACAAGCTTAAATGATGTAGCTGCACACTATACTGCAGAACCTAATGATGATATTACCATTACTGATTCAGATTTGGTAAAAATCGATCTTGGTGCACAGATTAATGGCTACATTGCAGATACTGCAGTTACTGTTTGTTACAATCCGGAATATGATGCATTAGTCCAAGCAGCAGAGGATGCGCTTTCAAATGCAATGTCTATGGTAAAAATTGGTGTTAAAGCTAGTGACATTGGAAGAACAATTGAAAAGACAATTAAGCAGATGGGATTCAAACCAATAGGCAATCTTAGTGGTCATTCTTTAGATCAATATACCATTCATGCTGGAAAGTCTATTCCGAACATTTGGTCTATAGGATCGTTTTCTCTTTCAGGTTCTGAAGCTTATGCGTGTGAACCATTTGTAACACTAAGTGGGGGTTTAGCACCCACAGGCTTTGTAAAAAATGGAAAAATAAAAAATATTTTTGCTCTTGTTTCAAGAAAGAGGACAAAAAATACCGAGGCAGATGAAATGCTAGATTTTATTTGGGAGAATTTCAACATGCTACCATTTGCACTAAGATGGCTAGTAAAAAAATGGGACGAGGGAAAAGCAAGAGAATTGTTGGGATTTTTGATAAAGAAAAAAGTTGTTAAGGATTATCCGGTTCTAATTGAATCTCATTCACAAGTTGTGGCCCAGGCAGAACATACTTTCATTCCAACAGAAACAGGAGCCATAATAACTACTATTGCTCAATAGTTTCTCCAAAAATTTTCTCTACTTGTAATTTTCCATCACATGTAGGGCATTTTGTGGTCTCAGAAAATAGATAATCTCCTTCTTTGAATTTTCTTTTAATCTCTTTGCTACATTTGTTGCATTTTTCGACAGTAAATGGGAGGACTGGTTTTTCCTCTTTTGAGAGCATTATTGAGATACTCCCAATGTATTTCCAACGCCTATTACGAGAACATTTTGACCTGCTTTGGTGTTATCTTTAATCATTTCATAGATTTGAGAACGTACATCATCTGCTTTATCTGCAATATTTTTTGTCATCAAAGTGATTGCTTCGTTAACAGATTCTTTAATGATGATTGCAAAAACTGGAATTTGATTTTTTGTTGCGATTTCTTCAATTTGAAAACGTTCTGTACCAATACCTCCAATTGCGGCACCAAATCCTTGTGCTACTGTTGCAGATTCTTCACCTTCCATTTTTAATGCAGCGTCAATCATGATTATTGTATCAAGTTTTTGTTTTGATATGATTTCTTCAACTGCATCACCTGGCCTTCCAACTGTTGCAGAGGGACCTTCGGCTTTCATAAGCAACAGATTTCTGCCTTCGAATTCGGTTTTACTGCATACGGTTTCAAATGCGAGTGTTTGTTTTTGTGTATTTAACATCATTTTTCCTACCACCATTGGGCCTATTCCATCACCAATTGGTTGTCCTTGTGAAAAAGCAGGAATTGCATTTTTCATGGCTTCTGCTTCTTCCATTACAAATGGAAGTATCATCTGAAGTGGGAGGATTAAAGGATAGTTGTTTTGCTTTTTTGCAGTTAAATATAGATGATTAATTATTTTATAAATTAATTTTAGTGAGGAAGCTATTTCGACCAATGTTTGCACTTTGTTTAATTCATAGTGACTGATTTCAGGAGATAATGATCTTACATGCTCTCTAGTATAATCCTCCCGTGAGCGAATAAAGTGTCTTACTTTTGGAACAATTCCATTAGGATCCATATCTACTGGCATTACTGTAAAATAATCTAAGAATCTATCAATTTTAGAAATAGAGTCTTTTTGTGTTTTTAGATTTTTTGTAACATATGAAATTAAAACATCTCTTGATTCATTTCGAAATTCATCAAGTTTTTTTATACTTTTTTTAATTTCGTTTGAAGTAATTAATAATTGAATTCTTTGTCCATAGAAAATAAAAATAATAATTGGAATAATCCAAATTAACATCATGAGGGGGTTTGAATCATCACCAAATCCAAAAAATTGATCAATATCAAAATTTCCAAAATCCAATAGACACTGCGATCAATGATGCCAAATTAAATCATTCGTTAACCTAGCACGCGGTTGACGGATTTTAAAAAATTCGAGTCTTTACGAGTAATTTAATGGCGAGTGCTTTTATTACAGTGCCGCTAGGGAATTCCTGTAATATGCCACAAACGAAACCAATAGTAAGTGTAGAAAATGTCGTAGCGTCTGCTTCTGTAGACCAAAAAATGGACCTTAATGAAATTACTAGAACATTTCCTGATGTAGAATACCATCCTGATCAATTTCCCGGTTTGGTATTTCGACTAAAGAGTCCAAAAACTGCAACATTAATTTTCACTTCTGGAAAAATGGTTTGTACAGGATCAAAATCAGAAGAGATGGCAAGAAAAGCTGTCAAGACAGTTGTTCAAAAACTAAGAAAAGGTGGAATCAAAATAAAAAAAGATGCCGTTGTTGAAATTCAAAACATTGTTGCATCAATTAATTTAGGTGGAAAGATTCACTTAGAGCAAGCTGCAAGAACATTGCCAAGAAGCATGTATGAACCAGAACAATTTCCAGGACTGATACACAGAATGTTAGATCCTAAAACAGTAATTCTATTGTTTTCTTCAGGAAAGTTGGT